>NZ_JEYB01000050.1:0-24938 GCF_000582255.1 Acinetobacter sp. 1566109
CTATTTACAGCTTTTTTATCTTGAACGGATTGTAGACCATAATACGTTTCATATTTTTTATTGTTTTGAATAACACCTACCGCCATACCCGGCACATTATATTTTTCTAATAAGGGTTTAAAATTTTGATCTACCAATTGTTTAATTTCTTGGTCTTTAGAAGTATTGCCCGCATAAATTGAGGTATTAAAAATAAAAAGAGAAGGTAAAAGTAAGTAAGAAATTTTTTTAAATCGCATGATTCGCTCATAAATCATTTAAAAAGAAAGATGCGTACTTTTATAACAAAAATCATCTAATTTAATTGTTATGTTTTATAGAGTTGGATTGAAGATTTATAGCGTTTAGCTATAAAAAAAGCCCAACATTGTCGGGCTTTTTGCAGTAAAACTATATTAGTAGCTTTCTGGTACAGCACTTAAAAATTCACGGCGTGCTTCTTTATCGGTTTTAAAATCTCCGACAAATGAAACTGTACGAGTAGTAGATTCTTGTTTACCTACACCACGCATCATCATGCACATATGTGCAGAGTCAATGACTACAGCAACCCCACGAGCGCCAGTGACTTCTGCAACAGCTTCAGCGATTTGCTGAGTTAAGTTTTCTTGAATTTGCAAACGACGAGCAAACATCTCGGTAATACGTGCAAATTTAGACAAGCCAAGCACTTTGCCTTCTGGTAAATAGGCAACATGAACACGGCCATAGAATGGGAGGAGATGGTGTTCGCAGAGCGAATAAAATTCAATATTCTTCACCAATACCATTTCATGGTTATCTGATGGGAAAACAGCATTATTGGTGACTTCTTCTAAAGTTTTACTATAGCCAGAAGTTAAATATGAAAAAGCTTTAGCCGCACGCACAGGCGTATCTTTAAGGCCGGGACGATTAAGATCTTCACCGACGGCAGTCAGAATATTTGCGTACGATTGCTGCATTGACATAAGACGTATAAATTTACTCTATTAGACAAGCTCGGCATTGTATCAGAAACATGCCGTGATGTTCATAAATCCTCACACTATATTTATTTTGGTTTTGCGCACGCTTAGTAAAAGATGAATAAATTTCATGTTTTTTATCGTTAAGAGTCAAGTGGTTGGATATGAAATGTGCGTTTAATATAGGTAAGTTCTAAATGATCGCTTCATGGCATCATATTTGCACAAAAGCATTATTATAAAACATAAGGATAAAACATGTCAGAACGTCCAATCACCTTCTTTTTTCGTGGCGGTCAGCAGCAAGTAGAAAATGTTCTACCCACAATGACGGTTTTACAGTTTCTACGAGAATATACCCAAACTGGTAAAACCAGAAAGACTGGTACAAAAGAGGGCTGTGCTGAGGGCGATTGTGGTGCATGCACAGTAGTGATTGGTGAGTTGGTCAATGACAACCTGCAATTACGAAGTGTGAATGCGTGTATTCAGTTTTTACCGACTTTAGATGGTAAGGCTTTATTTACAGTAGAAGACCTTCATAGCTTATTGCCTGTACAAGATGGCACGCTTCATCCGGTACAACAGGCGATGGTCGATATGCATGGTTCACAATGTGGTTTTTGTACACCCGGTTTTATCATGTCGTTATGGTCAATGTATGAAAATGAACAACAGCCCCCAAGCAAAGATAAAATCAGTGATTATCTTTCTGGAAACTTATGTCGCTGTACGGGTTATCGCCCTATTCTAGATGCAGCACAAAAAGCTTATGACTATCCACGTGTGGCATTAAAGCGTCAAAAAGTAATTAATGTATTAAAAGAGATACGAGCATTACCAGCATTGCATTTGAATGATCAAAAGCAGCAATTTTTTGCACCGAGGACTTTGCAGGATTTTGCCGTATTACGCTTACAGTTGCCGCATGCGCGTATTGTTGCAGGGAGTACCGATGTCGGTTTGTGGGTAACAAAGCAGGGCCGTGATTTGGGCGATATGCTTTATATCGGACAAGTTGAAGAGCTGAAAAAGATTATAGTCACAGACCATGCTTTAACGATTGGGGCAAATGTAAGTTTGAGTGATGCACTCATTAAAATTTCAGAGTTTTATCCCGACTTTCAAGAATTGCAGCGCCGTTTTGCTTCCATGCCGATTAAAAATGCAGGAACACTAGGTGGAAATATTGCTAATGGTTCGCCGATTGGCGATTCAATGCCAGCATTAATTACGCTAGGTACACGATTGATTTTGCGTGTAGGTGAGCAGACTCGTGAAATTGCTTTGGAAGACTTTTATTTAGATTATCAAAAAACAGCATTACAACTTGGTGAGTTTGTAGAGTCGATTGTTATTCCACTTCGTGAAGGGCAGACGCGTTTTAAATTTGCCAGCTATAAAATTGCCAAACGTTTTGAGCAAGATATTTCTGCAGTATGCGCTGCTATTTCATGTGAGCTAGATAATGATGGTGTCGCTCACAATGTGAAAATTGCTTTTGGTGGCATGGCTGCTATTTCCAAACGTGCAAAATATACAGAAGCCGTATTGGAAGGCCAACAACTTACAACAGAATTGATCATTCAGGCACAAGAAGCATTGTCGCAAGACTATCAGCCTTTAGATGATGGACGTGCTAGCTCTGCATATCGTTTACACGTCGCAAAAAACTGTTTACAGCGTTTTTATGTAGAAAAAGTCCTGTCTCGGACAATCACTCGAGTAAATGACTTGATTGCTATGGTGGAGATCTGACATGAATCAAAATATTGACTTAAGGGTTTCTAAAAAATCCGCTAAAGCAGGTGATTCGATTCCACACGAGAGCGCGCATTTACATGTGACGGGGCAGGCAACTTATATTGATGATTTACCCGAGCTTGAAAATACGTTGCATTTGGCAGTCGGATTTTCGAATTGTGCCAAAGGCAAAATCAGTAAGTTTGATTTAGAGGCAGTACGTCAGGCCGATGGTGTCCATGCAGTTTTCTCGGCAAAAGATATTGATGTTGAAAATAATTGGGGGCCCATTGTTAAAGATGACCCAATTTTTGCAGACGAGCAGGTTGAGTTTTATGGACAAGCCTTGTTTGTGGTTGTTGCTGACACTTATCAGCAAGCCCGTCAGGCAGTGCGCTTAGCAAAAATTGAGTATGTACCCGAAACTCCGATTTTAACGATTCAAGATGCGATTAAAAAAGAATCGTGGGTGCTACCGCCTGTTGAATTTAGCCACGGTGACGTTGAACAGGCTTTTGAAAATGCAACACATCATCTTTCAGGGAATATTCAGGTTGGTGGACAAGAGCATTTTTATCTAGAAGGGCAAATTTCCTATGCGATTCCACAAGAAAATCAGAGCTTAAAAGTCTATTGCTCGACACAGCATCCAACCGAAATGCAGTTACTAATTTGTCATGCACTAGGCATGAATATGCATCAGGTCAGTGTAGAAAGCCGTCGTATGGGTGGTGGTTTTGGTGGTAAAGAATCGCAGTCGGCGCAGTGGGCGTGTATTGCATCTTTGGCAGCGAAAAAAACAGGCCGTCCATGTAAATTACGCTTAGATCGTGATGATGACATGAGTGCTACGGGTAAACGTCACGGTTTTGCTTATGAATGGTCTGTGGCTTTTGATGACACTGGTATTTTGCAAGGCTTAAAGGTGCAACTGGCTTCAAACTGTGGTTTTTCGGCTGATCTTTCTGGGCCAGTGAATGAACGAGCCATTTGCCATATTGGTAACGCTTATTATTTAAATGCAGTTGAGCTACGTAACTTGCGTTGTAAAACCAATACTGTTTCCAATACCGCATACCGTGGTTTTGGTGGACCGCAAGGCATGTTTGTCATTGAAAATATTATTGATGACATTGCGCGTTATTTAGGTTGTGATCCAGTTGAAATTCGTCAGCGCAATTTCTTTGCCGAGCAGCCCGGCGCCGGACGTGACCGTATGCACTATGGGGCAGAAGTTCGTGATAATGTTGCGCCAAAATTAGTAGCCGAACTATTGCAAAGTAGCGATTACGCGAAGCGTAGACAGACTATTCATGCCTTTAATCAGAACAATGACATCATTAAGCGTGGTATTGCGTTAACCCCATTAATGTTTGGTATTTCGTTTAACGCCGTGCATTACAATCAGGCAGGTGCACTGGTCTATGTGTACATGGATGGCACTGTCTCTATTACTCATGGCGGTACAGAAATGGGACAGGGGCTATATACCAAAGTACGGCAGGTTGCTGCACATGAGTTGGGTTTACCAATCGATAGCGTTCGTTTAATTGCAACAGATACTTCTCGTGTGCCAAATACTTCGGCAACTGCTGCATCGAGTGGAGCAGATTTAAATGGTAAAGCTGTTCAAAACGCCTGTATTAAAATTCGTGAGCGTCTGGCTAAACTTGCAGCCGAAATAAGTCAAAGTGAAGCTGACCAAGTCCAGTTTGAAGATAGTATGGTTTCAACAGGGAATGGTCATTCATGGACATTTCCTGACTTGGTTCAACGGGCATATATGGCACGTGTACAACTATGGGACAGTGGTTTTTATAAAACTCCAGAAATTCACTATGATCAGGTCAACCATTTAGGGCGTCCATTTTTC
Organism: Acinetobacter sp. 1566109; assembly: GCF_000582255.1. Lineage (NCBI taxonomy): Bacteria > Pseudomonadati > Pseudomonadota > Gammaproteobacteria > Moraxellales > Moraxellaceae > Acinetobacter > Acinetobacter sp. 1566109. The sequence goes on from NZ_JEYB01000050.1 coordinate 4,564, forward strand.
TATTATGCCTATGGTGCAGCGGTTAGTGAGGTTGCAATAGATACCTTAACTGGGGAAATGAAAGTATTACGTGCTGACATTTTGCATGACGTTGGGCAGTCAATTAACCCTGCAATTGATATTGGACAAATTGAAGGTGGTTTTGTCCAAGGGATGGGGTGGCTCACGACAGAAGAGTTGTATTGGCAGCCGCAGGGCCCACACGCAGGCCGTTTATTTACCCATGCACCTTCAACTTATAAAATCCCGACCAGTGTGGATATTCCTCATATTTTTAACGTCAAACTGTTTAATAATCAAAATCAGGCAGACACCATCTATCGCTCTAAAGCGGTAGGTGAACCGCCATTTATGTTGGCATTGTCAGTTTTCTCTGCAATTCGTCAGGCAGTACAGGCGGCTATTCCAGAAAATGCACCGCTCGTACTCAATGCTCCGGCAACTGCCGAAGAAATTTTACGTGCAATTGCTATTGGACGGGGACAAGCTTTGGCTGCTCGCCCACAAGCTAGAATGTAGAAGATTATGCAACATTTACAATGGTGGACTGATTTTGTAGCTTGGCAAGCCGATGCGTTTCCTATGGTATTAGTCACAGTGGTCCGTGCTGATGGTTCTACACCACGAGAGGTTGGTGCAACGATGTTGTTGCGGTTTAATTTACAACAGCAATGGCAGCAGTCAGATACGATCGGTGGTGGGCATTTAGAGTTTCAGGCAATTGATATTGCTAAAGCAATGTTAAGTGAAACGGGAACTTGTGTAAGGCGTATTGAACGTTTTAACCTCAGTGCTCGGCTTGGGCAGTGTTGTGGCGGAGTAATGTGGTTATTGTTTGAAAAAATATTACCCGCTGAAATTGCGTCGGATTTGTCTGGAAGTTTCCAAGCATGGCGAGCTGGAAAGCATATATCGCGTAACGTCTCACATCAATATGCATCCACTTGGCAAACTATGGATTTGGAACAACAACCAAGTTTCGAGTTACATTCTGACAGTAGTGAGCAATGGCAATTTAGCCAGCAGATTCAACCTTATGCCATGCAAGTGTTGATTTGTGGTGCAGGTCATGTGGGTGAAGCAATTGTTCGTTGTTTATTGCCTATTGGGGTTCGGGTGAAATGGATTGATCCGCGTGATGATATTTTCCCATCCGATTTACTGAAACAGGTGCACTGTATAACAACTGATACCTTAGACGCCGAGATCGAGCATTTTGACCGTTCAGGTGCAGTTTTAATTTTAACGCACGATCATCAATTAGATTTGCAACTGTGTTTTACAGCTTTAAAACCTACGGCAAAACTATTTCCTTATGTTGGGATGATTGGCTCAAAAAGTAAAAGGGCTATTTTTGAAAAACGTATGCAGGTGCGAGGTTATACTTCGGAAACATTACAACGTTTGGTTTGCCCGATCGGGATAGAAGGGATTTCATCGAAACAACCTGCAACGATTGCCATTGCAGTAGTTGCTCAATTATTACAGGTATTTGATGTAAAAAAATGATCCCAAAGGATCATTTTTTTTGTTCGAACTTAGGATTTTTTTCTGCACGTTTAAGCAGTACGAGAACGGCACCTGTGCCACCTTGGTTTTCAGGGGCACTTACAAAAGCCAAAACATCACGATGCTGACGTAGCCATCCGTTGACATAGGTTTTTAAGACCGCTTCTGGGCCTTTACCATGCACAATTTTGATGACATTTTGATTTTCATCTTTTGCCATCTGGATGATTTGTAAAACTGCGTCACGTGCTTGTTCAATGGTACAGCCGTGTAAATCTACAGCTTCAAACCAACGCATCTTGCCTGCTTTTAAGTCTTCAAAAACCTTATGTTGAAGGGTCGCAATGCGATAGCTTAACGTTGCTTGGCTTGCGACCGGATTTAAAGCAGCTTGTGTATCTGATAGCTCGGCATGTTCGGTATCACGACCACCTTCGGCAGCTGCACGTTTTGCCAAAGTTTGTGCATCGACTTTTTTGGCACGAGGTGTTTTTACATCGGCAATATTACTATTGTTGATGCGTTTTACACCTGCAACAGCCTGTTGAAACAGGTATGTATCTTCCAATTCTTCAGTCTCAGCCTGAGATTTTTTAGACTCAGGCTGATTTGCGATTTTGCTTGAATGAGGATTGGAGATTTGCTTTTTAAATTGCTTCAATAACTTTTGTTGCTCTTTAGAAAGCGATGAATCTTTATTACTCATATATCTTCATTAAACCGTTTGAGGTTGTCCAAAAAGAGCAGTAAAAGCTTGATCTGGACGTGGTTGTTTCATAAAACTTTCGCCAACCAAGAAACTGTGGATGTCATGCTCTTGCATCATACGCACATCATCTGGTGTCGCAATGCCACTTTCAGTGATCAGTAAACGTGAGGACGGAAGTAATTTTTTCAAGCGGATAGTAGTATTTAAATCTACATCAAAGGTTTTTAAATTACGGTTATTCACGCCTAGTAAACATTGCTCAGAAAGTTTTAAGGCACGCTCTAACTCTTCTTCGTCATGAACTTCAACCAATACATCAAGTTGATGTTCAAACGCTGTTTTAGACATTTCTTCGAGTTGCTGGTCAGACAAACAAGCAACAATTAATAAAATACAGTCAGCATGCAAAGCACGTGCTTCAACTACATTATATGGGTCGACCAAAAAGTCTTTACGTAAAGCAGGTAGGGCACAATGATTGCGGGCAATCGCAATATTTTCATCTGCACCCTGAAAGAAATCCACATCAGTCAGTACTGATAAACATGCTGCTCCAGCGTGTTCATATTGCTGAGCAATTTCAGCAGGATTAAAGTCTGCGCGAATGATTCCTTTTGATGGAGATGCTTTTTTAATTTCAGCAATCACACCCGGACGTTTATGTTGTAAAGCATTTGCAAAGCCACGCACCGGAGACGCTGCTTTTGCAAGCTCTTCTACATCTTGCAAATTACGTTGTTTTAAACGCGCAGCAAGTTCCTCATGTTTACGGTCAACAATTTTACCTAAAATGGTATTTTGAATATTAATCATGAGAAGTCCTTAATCTGCCTGAGATTGTTTTAATGTTTTAGTAAATTCAGCTAAAACACTCATTTTCTCTAATGCTTGCCCGCCGTAAATAATATCTTGCGCAAATGTAACAGCCTGAGCATAAGTTTTGGTAATGCCTGCTACATAAATACCTGCGCCTGCATTAAGCGCAATCATGTTTGCAGCTTTTTCACCAATATCAGATTTATTTTTGCTTAAAGCATCTTTAATGAGCTTTAGACTCGCCGATGCATCAGCAACCACTAAACCATTTAAAGTTTGAGACTCAATTCCGACATCTTCTGGATTAAGTGTCCACTCAGTAACTTCGCCATCTTTGAGTTCGGCAACAGTGGTAGGCGCTGCAAGACTAATTTCATCAAGACCATCTCTTGAATGAACAACCATAACGTGTTCAGCACCGAGTTGTTTCATCACTTCTGCAATTGGACGGCACAGTTCATCTGAAAATACACCAATCACAAAGCGCTTTACCCCAGCTGGGTTGGTCAATGGGCCAAGTAAATTGAAAATGCTTCGAATACCAAGTTCACGACGTGGGCCAGCAGCATATTTCATGGCTTTGTGGTGGTTTGGTGCAAACAAGAAACCTACACCCATTTCACGGATGCAGCGTTCAGTTTGTTGCATATCTAGATCAAGATGAATACCTGCTTGCTCAAGTAGGTCTGATGAACCTGATTTACTTGAAACGCCACGGTTACCATGTTTTGCAATGGTCGCACCTGCTGCTGCAATCACAAAGCTAGACGCTGTAGACACATTAAATAAATTTTGTCCATCACCGCCAGTTCCCACGATATCTACTAAATGTTTGATATCACTCACATCGATCTTGATCGCAAATTCACGCATGACACGTGCAGCAGCTGTCATTTCGTCAATGCTTTCACCTTTCATGCGTAGGCCCATCATTAAAGCACCAATTTGTGCCTCAGTTGCCTCACCTTGCATGATGCTGCGCATAATTTCTTCCATTTGAGGCTGAGTCAAATGAATGTTCTTGGTAATGTGGTTAAGCGCCTGTTGGATATTCATAGTCATGATTTACAGCATTAATGATTAAAATTTTTAGGTGAAGTTGATCGAGTGTGGGAGGTTCGGCCTATTGCGTTCCATGATTCACTAGCTAGGGGAGCTATGTTAGCAGAAAATAATCAAAGATTTTTGCTGTTCGATAAGAGAATTAAAAATTTTGATTAGAGAAGGTTTTGAATCTATTCATAAACAAAATTTATTTATTGAAAAAGGTTTTAGTTTGTTGTGAGTTTTTATGATAAATAATTAACCATTTGGTATATCTTAAACATCAATATATCTAGAAAAAATGTGTATAAATCAACCAAATAAAAGTGGATATAGTAGGGCGATCTTTATTTTGTCTACTAATAAATATGTATTTAAATAACTTGAAATATGTAGGGGCTTTAAAAAATAAGCGCTCATTTATTTTCGTATTTGTTGCACTGTTTCATCCGTTAGAAAGTTATGCACAAGAAGCTGTAGAGCAACCACAAAACCAAGCTAAAGCAGATAAAGTAGTTCGTGTTGCGGTGACAGGTTCTCGGATTTCAAAAGCACAAAAAGATGGCCCGACCAGTGTGACCGTCATTACCGCAGCCGATATTGAAAAACAAGGTTTTAGTAATGCATTTGACGCACTCAATAACCTGACGCAGAACACAGGTTTCGTACAAGGTGCCGATTATGGAAATACTTTTACACCTGCGGCTAATGCTATTAGCTTACGAGGCTTAGGACCTAATCATACTTTGACTTTAATTAATGGACATCGGGTTGCAGACTATCCTGTGCCTTATGATGGCTCTGTCAATTTCGTAAACTTAGCCAATATTCCAACTGCCATTATTGATCGGATTGAAATATTAAACGGTGGTGCTTCTGCAATTTATGGTTCAGATGCAATTGCAGGTGTGGTGAATATTATTCTGAAAAAGAAAACAGACGGCACACAATTTAATATCAAGGCAGGTGGAACCAAAGAAGGCGGTGAAAATTTACGTTTACAACTGAGTGGTAGTAAAACTTTAGACAAGCTTAGTCTCGTTTATGGAGTTGAACTCAGTGGTCGTGAACCGATATGGGCAGCCGATCGAGATTTTATGTCAAGTCGAACTCGTTTGGGGGAGAAACCTGACACGATTGTGGGTCGGAAAAATGCCGATACTGGTAAATACCTTTCAATTGGCGGGTGTCAGGCGTTTAATGGTTTATTTAACGGATCAGTCAATAATATAGGGCAAGCAGGGGCGGACAATTGTGCCAGTGGTTTGGCACGACCAACCTATTGGACTGTTCAAACTCAAAATCGCAGTCAAAATGGTTATCTCGGTTTAGACTATGAGTTAAATGATAAAACCCAACTATTTGCCGATTTTTTAATTGGGGCAAATCAAATTGAAAACAATACCCGTATTCCGATATGGACCTCTTTAGGTGCATCGAGTGGTTATTTTCTAAATCAAGATTCGGGAAATTATGAAATTTGGAATCGTCGTTTTGCGCCTGAAGAATTAGGCGGGGTAGAACGCATAAATAAAAAGTGGAAAGAGCTTTCTTCGAACTTAAACTTCGGAATTCGAGGCGATATTGGAGAAACGAGCTGGAGTTATGAAGCAGCCTATAATGGTTCCATCTATACTAGTCAGCTAAACCGCCAAGGTTTATTACGTTCGAATGTTGATGAATATTTCTTAGGTCAGCAACTTGGTACAGATGCAGATGGTATTCCTATTTATTCACCTCGCTTAGATCGTTTAAGTCGACCACTCACAGCAAGTGAATTTGAAAGTATTTCGGGCACCACAAAAGAAAAAGATAAGTCGTGGGCACAAAGTTTAACCTTAAGCGCGAATGGTGACGTATTTAAGCTACCTGCAGGAACTGCCAAACTTGCGGCTGTGGCTGAAATTGGGCGTCAAGGCTTTTCGATTAAGCCAGATGATGCGATCGAAAATGGTGAATATTATAATTTAAGCTCTAGTGGCGAATATGGAGGTACACGTACCCGCCAAGCACTTGGCGCAGAATTATTCTTACCTTTAGCAAAACCATTAAATTTAACCTTGTCTGGACGTTATGACCGTTATGCTTTATCAGATAACAGCATTGATAAGCTAACTTTCGGTTCGGGTCTCGAGTTTAGACCACATCCAACTTTATTAGTGCGCGGTAACTATGCGACCAGCTTTCGTGCACCAGATATGAACTATCTGTTTTTAAATAAACAAAAAGGTTATTTCCCAAGTACAACGGATTATTTACGTTGTAGCCAAACGGGACAACCTTTAGATAAATGTAGCTTTAAAGATTACGCACCTGGGGCGAACTACACTTTAACCGGAAACAAAGAGCTGAAACCTGAAGAGGGTAAATCTTATGGTGCAGGTTTTGTTTGGTCACCCACCAATAAATTTGATATCAGCGTCGATTACTGGGATATCAAAATTGATAATCTTGTGACGAATTTAAGTGCGGACAAAATTCTACGTTTGGAAGCAGATTGTCGTTTAGGCAACCAAGATATTAACTCTGCGGCCTGTATCGATGCTTTGGCACGTGTAGAGCGTAACCCTGCAAATGCAGTTGTCGATCCAAATGTCATTAAGAATATTAATATCGTTCCGATTAATGCAGCATCAGACCATACCCGCGGGATTGATTTCACTAGTAGATGGCGCTGGAAAACAGACAGCTTTGGTAACTTTCTCTGGACGGTAAATTATAGCCGTGTACTAGAACATGAATATCAACAATCAAAAGATGGCGAGAAAGATGATTACTTAAAAGATTTAAGTATTCCTGATTGGCGTGACCGTTTTAATACCAGTCTCAGCTGGAGCTATGGTGATTGGGCATCAACAGTATTAGTTAATCGTTATGGCAAAATTCCAAATGGTAACCAAACTGCCTATTTAAGCCCAACGTATTTGGTGAACTGGAGCGGTACTTATCAAATCTCTCCAAAAGCGTCTGCTTCCATCATTATTAATAACTTGTTTGACAAAGTGAAACGAGATGACACAGGCGGTTGGCCGTATTATCCGGTAGGATCATATTCACCATTCGGCCGTCAAGGTTGGTTGGAGTTTAACTATAAATTTTAAGAATGATGTATGGATGCAGCGAAGTGGTACAGCAATTGCTGCATCTTTTTATTTAAAACTACAGAGGATAAAACCCCTTATGCTGGTCAAGCCTTCATTTAAAAAAAGATTGCTACTTACAACATTATTATCTTTATCTGCGACACAGATTTTTGCATTTAATAACAGTGAACAAATCCCGATTGGTAAATTACCCGAGTGGGTTGTACCCGAATCTTATGATTTAGATTTTAAGATTGATCCCGCACAAAAAGGATATACCGGTAAAACTACTATTCATTTAAAGCTGGCTCAAGCCACAGATCACATCTGGATTCATGGTAAATCTTTGACGGTGAAAGATGTGAATATCACATCGGCAGAGGGCGTCAAAACCAAAGCAAAATATGAGCAAGCCTCTGAGGTAGATGGGGTAAGTAAAATTAAATTTGCCAAGACCTTGCCCGCAGGCCAGTATCAACTCGTTTTAGATTTTAATGCGGCGTATGACCAGCAACTTGACGGTATTTATAAAATCGAGTTTGAGGGTAAACCTTATGTGATGACTCAAATGGAAGCAATTAGTGCACGCCAGTCATTCCCATCATTTGATGAACCACGTTTTAAAACGCCGTTTAATATCCGGTTGACGATTCCAAGCAAATATTCAGGTTTTGCCAATACCCAACAAACATCTGAGCAAGCAGAGAAGTCAGGTTGGAAAACGCTCAGTTTTGCACAGACAAAACCACTGCCAACCTATTTACTTGCATTGGCTGTCGGACCGTGGCAATTACAAAAAGGGCCTGATATTGGAGCAACTTCATGGCGTAAGCAGCCGATCCAGTTACGTGGTATTGCACCCGATGCTAAAGCTGAAAAAATGCAGCATGCTTTATCTGAAACACCAGCTATTTTAAAAACTTTAGAAGATTATTTTGCCTTTGGTTATCCATTTGACAAGCTCGACTTGCTTGCAGCCCCAGACTTTGCTGCCGGAGCAATGGAAAACCCAGGGCTAATTACTTTTAGAGATTATCTAATGTTGTTAGATAAGGACTCACCAGTTTCTTTTGTACAGAATTCATTTAACGTCAATGCACATGAGCTGGCACATCAATGGTTCGGTGATGTTGTCACGATGCCATGGTGGGATGATTTGTGGCTAAATGAATCTTTTGCTACATGGATGCAAAGTAAAATTACTCAAAAATTACATCCCGAATTTAATGCTGACCTAGAACGTATTGCGGATACTGCCGATGCGATGAAAAGTGACAGCTTGGTGAGTGTACGTCGTATACGTCAGCCTATTTTAAGCAATGCCGATATTCAAACTGCTTTTGATGGTATTACTTACCAAAAAGGTGCGGCTGTTTTAAATATGTTTGAAAGCTATTTAGGTGAAGAAAAATTCAAACAAGGTGTGCGCAATTATATTAATAAGCACCAATATGGTAATGCGACAGCCAATGATTTAATTAGCGCTTTAGCAGAGCAATCTGGACAAGGTGAGCGCTTTACTAGAGCGATGAAAAGTTTTCTTGATCAACCAGGTGTGCCTTTAATTAACACCGCATTACAGCAAGAAGGCAATAAAGTCTTTTTAAATGTGAAGCAAAGCCGTTACTTACCTGTGGGTTCAAAAGGTGATGCAAGAAGCCTGTGGGGCGTACCATTATGTGTACGTTATGAAGTTCCAAATGCAGGTAGTAAAGTGCAATGTGAATTGGTAGACCAAGCAGAAGCCAAGATTGAACTCAAAGGTGCCAGCCTTGACAGTTGGTATATACCAAATGCAGATGCGGCAGGATACTACCAATTTAGTTTGCCACAAAAAGAGTTTACTCGTCTGACTGCCGCTACAGAAAAGCTTTCTAACACTGAACAGTTGGCCTATGCCTATGCAATTTCAGCGGCATTTAACCATGGTGATATTAATTTATTGGCTGTCGTAGATGCTGCGAAGAAATTTGCCAATTCAAATAGCCGACAAATTAGTACAGCGCTATTTTCCCAGTTAAGTACCATTCATCGTCATGTATTGAAAACAGAAGCTGAACGTGAACATTTTAGAAAAGTTTTGGCAAATTTATATTTACCTAAATTAAATCAGTTGGGTTATGTCAGTAAAACAGGTGAATCAGCTGAAGACAGTTTATGGCGTAGTGAGTTAGTTAGATTTCTTGCTTTAGATATTCAAGTTCCTGAAGTTCGTACACAACTGTTAAAACAGTCAGATGCTCTATTTGCTCAAAAGCAGCTTAATTTTGCGCAAGTAACACCTGAATTATTGCCAACCATTTTAGCTGTACGTGTACAAGAAAAAGGTCAACCAGCTTTTGACCGATTGTCTGGAGAGTTACAACGCGTGACTCAACCAACACAACGTCTAGCAATTCTTACAGCCTTAGGCTCGGCAAATCAAGAAGCAACACGTCAACAAGCCCGTCAGTTGATTTTGAACCCGCGTGTTAAAGTTGGTGAAGTTCGTACCGTAGTTAACTCCATTAATAATTATGGAGATGAGCAAGGTGGCTTATGGTCTTGGTTTAAGGTAAATCATGAGGCAGTGTTTGACCGTTTAGGTAAGTCTTCGGCTGGGCGTTTCCCTGCAATGTTTAGTGGGGCAGCATGTACCCAACAACAGGCAGCACAATTAAATGATTTTTTTGCACCACGAACTAAAGAGTTGGTTGGGGTGGAAAGAGGATTGAAACAGACTAAAGAGCGTATTCAACTCTGCGAATCTTTGGTAGCAAAACAAGATGGATCAATTGTGCAACAGTTACAGTTATAATTGATTCAGCTATAAAAAAGCCAACTGATCGTAGTTGGCTTTTTATTAGGATTGCTTATCCAATCACTCTTAGAACAGTCGATTCGAGACTGAATTATGCATAGATATCTAAAAAGTTTTTAAAGATTTGATGGCCATGCTGACTCAAAATAGATTCTGGATGGAATTGCACGCCTTCAACAGGAAGTGTCTTATGTTTAACGCCCATAATTTCTTCCATTGAGCCATCTGCTTCATTGGTCCAGCATGTTACTTCAAGGCAGTCAGGTAGCGTTTCCTGATCAATGACCAACGAGTGATAACGAGTTGCCGAGAATGGGCTAGGAAGATTACTGAAAATACCCTTATTGCTGTGGTACATATCAGATAAACGTCCGTGCATCACCGTTTTGGCTCTTACAATTTTCCCGCCAAAAGCTTGCCCAATACTTTGATGGCCTAAACACACGCCAAGCAAAGGAATTTTTCCGGCAAAATGATTAATTGCAGGAATTGAAATACCTGCTTCACTTGGAGAGCAAGGGCCAGGGCCAATTACGAGGTATTTAGGTTGCCATCGTTCAATATCCTCTAATGTGACTTGATCATTGCGAACTACTTTTACTTCCTGATTCAACTCGCCAAAATACTGGACGATGTTGTAGGTAAAAGAGTCGTAATTGTCGATCATTAGAAGCATGATGAACTTAACCTCATGATAATTAAAATATATTTAATAAGTGACTAAAATAGTTACCCATATTGATACCCGTTTTCAGAAAAGACTTTTTAAATTTGAAAAATAAGAAGCCGTTTTCTAATGGGCTAATATAGCAAAAAAAGAAGTAACCAGTTTAACTATTTCATTCGTTAGAAATTTGCAGAAAAACGGCTTTAAGAAGTGAGGCTTTTTGAAATTATAGATAAGTACAAATAAGGCAGAATAAGCTTGTATTGTAAATAAAAAACTATTCTGCCTTGGTCATACAAGAAGATTAAATCTTACGTGTGTTATAAATCAACCAATCTAAAACATCGCCAGATAAATGTTCAGCCAGTCTTTCTTGAACAGTTTGATGATAACTATTTAACCAGTCTTTCTCTTCATCCGTTAGCATGTCAACGACAATACAATCTAAATGAATTGGGCAAAGGGTCAGCGTTTCAAACTCTAAGAAATCGCCGTAGGTTTTCTCAAACCCTGAGTGAAGTCTGTTTGCAACCAGATTTTCAATACGAATACCGTATTGTCCCTCATGGTATAAGCCCGGCTCGTTGGAAAGAATCATACCTTCACGCAACTTACTATAGGCATGAATAGGTGCGTAATAAGAAAGCACTTGCGGCCCTTCATGTACGTTAAGCGCAAAGCCTACGCCGTGACCTGTGCCGTGGCGATAATCTAAACCATGTTGCCATAAAGTATGGCGACAAATTGAATCGAGTAGAGGAGCGGCTAAACCTTCCGGATAAATCGTTTTTGCTAAAGCAATATGACATTTTAGAACTAAGGTATAGTCACGTTTTTGTTGCTCTGTTGGTGTCCCTACAGGAACAACACGGGTAATATCCGTTGTTCCATCAACATATTGCCCACCTGAGTCAATCAGCAATAGACCATCGCCTTCGATAAATGAATAGTGCTCTTCAGTTGCACGGTAGTGGGGTAAAGCACCATTAGCATTAAAGCCAGCAATCGTTGAAAAACTTGGGCCTATAAATCCGTTTTGCTCAGCACGGAAAGCTGTAATCTTCTCATCAATAGTGAGTTCTGAAATATTTTCACCATGATGAAGGGCTTTCTCTAACCAGTGGAAAAAGTGGCAAAGCGCGACTCCATCTTTAACCATTGCGTGACGGATATGAGCAATTTCGCTTTCATGTTTACGCGATTTAAAAAGTGTACTTGGGTTGATGTCGTAGACAACCCGAATATCTTTTGCGATGACTTGTTCATGAAAAATTGAGACTTTGGCTGGATCTAAAAGTACTGAAGCATCAGAGATATTCGATAAAAACTTAGCTGAATCTTGATAGTCACGTATCTCAATGCCATCAGCTTTGAAAGCCTGTTGAATGGTTGAATCAACTTTGTGGCTATCAACAAATAAAACAGCCTGTTGAGTACTGATATATAAATGCGAAAGGAATACAGGGTTGTATTCTACATCTTGTCCACGTGCATTTAAGACCCATGCAATATCATCTAAAGATGAAATGAAATGTCCTTCAATCGCTTTAGTTTTTAATTTTTCGCGAATTGCTTGTATTTTCTCTTTACGAGATAAGGCATTTAACCCTTCAGGCATTAAATGAATCTGCTCTAAAGGAAGTTCTGGACGATTAGACCAGATCGAACCAATTAAATCTTGCTGTGTTTCAAGCTTAAAGCCATGTTGTTTTGCCGTATTTTCCAACGCTTTAAATTGCTGGATTGAAAGTGTTTGCCCATTTACCGAAATGACAGAACCAGTTGATAAATTTTTCTCAATCCATGCGAGATGTGTAGAAGATTCATCACTGGTGAGTTTTTGTAATTGAAAGCCAGTTCCAGCGAGTTGTTGTTCGGCTTGTACCCAATAGCGTCCATCGGCCCAGAGTCCTGCAAAGTTTTGAGTCATGACTAAGGTGCCAACAGAGCCACTAAAACCGCTTAACCATTGCCTTGCTTTCCAGTAGTCAGGTAAATACTCTGACATATGGGGATCTGCACTCATCACAACCAAAGCATCAACGTGTTGATTGGTCATGAGTTCACGAAGTTTTGCTAGTTTTTCTGGAACAGTTAAGTCGTTCATATGGTTTCCAAATCAGGTTGAACTTTGTTGGTGCTTTTGCCCATTAATTTATTCATTGGTTTCTTTAATAAAAATAACACGATTGCGCCAATAACCAAGGCCAATACACAGCGCATAAATAGGCTAGGTAAATGATTAATACCATCTGCCGAGACTTGCCCACCAATTAAACCTGCCATGAGGTTGCCTAGGGCTGTACCAGTGAACCATAAACCCATAATTTGACTGCGTATAACATCAGGTGCAAGTTTGGTCATGGTTGATAAGCCAATCGGGCTTAAGCAAAGTTCACCTATGGTAAGAAGAAATAAAGTACCGACTAACCAAAATGGTGAAACTACTCCGCCATGAATAGCAAAATGACTGGCTAAAGTCATAAGCAAAAAGCCACCTGCTGCGAATAACAATGCAATAATAAATTTACTGATATAGCTTGGATCTTTATTTGCTTTACCTAGTTTAGCCCATAGCCAAGCTGCAACTGGAGCAAAGATAATAATAAAAAGAGCATTGATTGATTCAAACCATACAGTTGGTATCTCAAATCCGAAAACAATACGGTCCGTATAATCTTGTGCAAATAAAGTAAAAGTTGTGGGTTTTTGTTCGAAAGCTGACCAGAATAAAGCGGATGCTGCTAATAAAACGAAGCAAATAATGATTTTAAATTTTTCATGTTGCTCTAAATTCAGGAAAAGTAGTAAGTATGCAAAATAAGCAATAATTCCAATGCTAATTCCTACAGTTAAGTAGGTTGCAACAACGACTGGGTTGATGTGAATAATCCCAAAGAAAGTTAATCCAATAACCACCGCAACAGCGAATAAAAAGCTAAATACAATTTTAGGTGCATTTTTATTTTCTACGACAGGTTTGCTACAGCTATTGGCTTCTTGTCGCAATTCATTAAAAGTTTGGAGTTGCGGGACAGCCAAAAAGCGGAAAATTAATAAAGCAATGAGCATCCCAATGCCACCAATACCAAAGCCTAAGTGCCAGCCATAATCGCGAGCTAATAGACCTGTAATGAGCGGGGCAATAAGCGAGCCCGTATTAATTCCCATATAAAAAATGGAGAATCCAGCATCTCGTCTACTATCTTGAGCTTTGTATAAAGTTCCTACAATGACTGAAATACAAGTTTTAAATAAACCTGAGCCAAGAACAATCAGAACTAGACCGAAATAAAAAAAGAATTGATCAAAAATGGTGGTGAGGGCAATTGATAAGTGACCTAAAGCAATAATAATTGAATCGTACCAGACAGCGCGCGCCTGACCTAACCAGTTATCGGCAATCCATCCACCGAAGACGGTCATTAAATACATGGAGCCTGCAAATAATCCCACAATGGCGGCGGCAGTTGGTCGATCCAACCCTAAACCACCGTTATTGACCATTGCAACCATATAAAGAACAAGTAAGGGGCGAATTCCATAATAAGAAAATCTTTCCCAAAGTTCTGTAAAAAATAAAGTTTTTAGTGGTTTTGGATGACCGAAAAATGCTTTATCGGTCTGTTCAAGTTCCTGTTTCATTATTCAAATCCTTGAATTATTTTATGTTTTTTATAAACATAACTTTTAGTTTGTTTATTTATAACCAAAATTTATGTTTTTATTTTTTAGTTATTTTTAACAATAAAAGCAAATTTACCTTGTATAAAAACAGTGAATGAAAAAGAACATGAATAGTGGAGTTTGTAGATAGCAAATAACAAAAAGAAGCGTTCATTTGAAGAATCAAAGAACTGCCGAGTACTGAAATGCTCTATAAGAATTCATAAAAATGAAAACTATTTGGTAGATTGTAAATAAACAATAAAGAACTTACTTGGATGGCTTAACCAAGGCGCTTAAGTCATTTAAACAACGTAAAAATGAGTGAGAATGGATACTTTAAGAAGTATAAATATTTTTTGTGTAATCTAATAAGAATCTCAACATTATATATAAGAAAGTATTATGATCATGAACGACTGTTAGAAATTGATGCAGCGGATTATATCAGTGCAACAATTTTGCACTAAATTAGGGCAATAATAAGCTATTTAAATATGCCATAATTTGAAAATGTGTGAATATGGTGCATTTGCACAAGCAAACAGTATAATGGGTTCAAGACAAGGGGCCTAAATCATGAATACTTATAAGTAATTCAATGTTTTAGGTAAGTCTTATAAAGTTGGTATGAGAATTGCTTAATAAATACCAGCAACTAACACGCACTTAACAAGTGCAACAAAATTTCATTGGAGCAAAATGAGCATGGCGAACAAGGTCCTTCAACTCATACAAGAAAGTGGCGCAAAATGGGTCGATTTTCGCTTTACTGATACTAAGGGTAAAGAACAGCACGTAACTTACCCAGCTGATTCTATTGATGAAGATACTTTTGAAGACGGTAAAATGTTTGATGGTTCTTCAATCGCTGGTTGGAAAGGTATTGAAGCATCTGACATGATCTTACGTCCAGATGCTGAAACTGGTTTCATCGACCCGTTCTTTGCTGAACCAACTGTAGTTGTGACTTGTGACGTTATTGAACCTTCAACTGGTCAAGGTTATGAGCGTGACCCACGTTCGATTGCTCGCCGTGCAGAAGAATACTTAAAATCTACAGGTATCGGTGATACTGCATTCTTCGGTCCAGAACCAGAATTCTTTGTATTTGACGAAGTGAAATGGGACATCGATATGTCTGGCGCTCGTCATACATTAATCGCTGAAGAAGCTGCTTGGTCTACTGGTAAAGACTATGAGTCTGGTAACTCTGGTCACCGTCCACGTGTTAAAGGCGGTTACTTCCCAGTTCCTCCAGTTGATTCTTCACAAGATATGCGTGCAGAAATGTGTGCAAAAATCGAAGATATCATGGGCCCAGGTCGTGTAGAAGTACATCACCATGAAGTTGCTTCTTGCCAGTTAGAAATTGGTGTGAGCTTCAATACTCTTGTTCGTAAAGCTGACGAAGTTCA
Organism: Acinetobacter sp. 1566109; assembly: GCF_000582255.1. NCBI lineage: Bacteria > Pseudomonadati > Pseudomonadota > Gammaproteobacteria > Moraxellales > Moraxellaceae > Acinetobacter > Acinetobacter sp. 1566109. The sequence continues at coordinate 20,276 of NZ_JEYB01000050.1, forward strand.
ACAGTTCAAATATGCTGTTTGGAACGTTGCACATCAATATGCAAAAACAGCTACGTTTATGCCTAAACCAATGGTAGGTGATAACGGTTCTGGTATGCACGTTCACATGTCTATCTCTAAAGATGGCAAGAACTTGTTTGCTGGTGATGAATATGCTGGTCTTTCAGAAATGGCGTTGTACTTCATCGGTGGTATCATCAAGCACGCTCGTGCATTGAATGCAATCACAAACCCATCTACAAACTCATACAAGCGTTTGGTTCCTCACTTCGAAGCACCAATTATGCTTGCTTACTCAGCGCGTAACCGTTCTGCGTCTATCCGTATTCCATACGTTTCTAGCCCTAAAGGTAAGCGTATCGAAGCTCGTTTCCCAGACCCAATGATGAACCCATACTTAGGTTTCGCTGCATTATTAATGGCTGGTATCGACGGTATCCAAAACAAGATCCATCCGGGCGAAGCTGCTGACAAGAACTTGTATGATCTTCCTCCAGAAGAAGAAGCAAAAATCCCAACAGTTGCTCATAGTTTAGATATGGCTCTTGAAGCACTTCAAGCAGATCACGAATTCTTGTTAAAAGGCGGCGTGTTCACTAAAGAAATGCTTGATGCATACATCGAACTTAAAACTGAAGATGTACGTCGTCTTAACACGACTACTCACCCAGTTGAATTCGATATGTACTACAGCCTGTAATACGTATTTCGTAAAAAAGCCTGCTTATGCAGGCTTTTTTATTGCTTAAAATGTTGATTGAATTCTCTACGTTTTTTATCAAAAAATTGGGGTAAACTAGGTGCGAGTTTTCATGTGAGCAGATTATGCGTAAACGACAACCAGTACTTAAACAGGAAGAAGCGTTAAATCCTGCATTGAAAACATGGTTGTATGCGTCTGGTTCTCTGACCCAACAATTGACTGAACTTGGCGGTGGACAGTTCAGCGTAAAACCTTTTAAAGAACACTTTCAGCGTTTAACTTTTGCAGACAGTCAATGGATGAATATGCCTCATACCCATACTTCATGGGTAAGGGAAACATATTTATATGGCTGTGAAGTGGAACCTTGGGTTAAAGCAAAAAGTATTTTTCCAATTCGAAGTTTACAAAAAAAAGCCCGTATATTTCAGCATATTGGTTCTAAACCGATAGGTCGTTTTTTATTTCAAAGAACTACGCCACTGTGTGATCGCCGTGTTATTCGCTTACCCGAAGGTTGGACGCGACAAAGTTGCTATACTTGGCATGGCTGTAAATTTATTGTTCAAGAAACATTCTTACCGGCTTTTGAAGCTTTTTTATATCAGCAGCACGACAAGGAATTACTATGACGACTGCAACAGGTACAACATGGCGTCAGCGTTTAGAAGCTTATTATTATCTATGTCGATTTGATAAGCCAATTGGTACAGAATTGGTGTTTTGGCCAACCATGTGGGCACTTTGGGTTGCATCAAAAGGAATACCGAATTTAGGTATTTTATTCGTCATGATTTTAGGCGTTATTTTTATGCGCGCTGCTGGATGTGCGATTAATGACTTTGCTGATCGTAAAGTAGATGGTCATGTAGAGCGTACAAAAACTCGTCCTTTGGCAACAGGTGTCATTCGTGCGAGGGAAGCAGTATATGTATTCTTAGGTCTTGTTTTAGCAAGTGCATGTCTTTTGTTCTTTTTACCTATAGAAACTTTTTATTGGTCATTTGGCGCATTATTTTTAGCGTTTATTTATCCATTTATGAAACGCTACACCAACTTACCGCAAGTTTTTTTAGGAGCAGCATTTTCATGGTCAATTCCAATGGCCTTTACTGCCGTAGGTAAAACTCCGGATCTGACTTGCTGGCTGCTGTATTTTGGTAATTTGGCTTGGACAGTGGCTTATGACACTCAATATGCAATTACAGACCGCGAATATGATTTAAAGATTGGTGTGAAATCTACAGCTATTCTTTTTGGTCGATATGACATCCAGATTATTGCACTCCTACAAGCAACCAGTCTTGTCTTGATAGGAACGGCGTTATATTTAGAAAATATCTTATTTCCATGGGCAATTGTTGCTTTAATTGTTGTGGCATTCGATTTTATATATCAAACAATTAAAACCAAAGACCGCAACCCTCAGGTTTGTTTCTGGGCATTTCGTCACAATCGCTGGGTAGGATTAATCATTTTTCTAGGAATATTTTTAAATTTCATATAGTAAAAATGACCGTGAGGTTGAAAAGTGTTCTATGCAGAGCACTTTTTTTATGTCTTAATATTTGTGCATAAAAATTATGCGGAATAAATAACACATAACATAAAAAGGATATTTTATGAAACGGTCAAAAATTGCTTTAGCTATAACATTATCGGTTTCAGCATTATTTCTTACAGCATGTAATGACAACAATGACGATTACACTGGGATAGATTCAAATAAAACCTTTTTGTCTGAAAGTAATTACGCTATAGATAAAGTTGATAATGCTTCATCAATTAAAGTCATGACTTATAACATGACAAATGTGCAGGGAAAAACAGCCACTGCTACTGCTATGGTATTGTTCCCAAAAGCCTCGCAACCTAAAGATGGTTATCGAGTGGTTGTATGGGAGCATGGAACTGTAGGAGTAGGAGATAGTTGCGCGCCAAGTAAAAATGCAATTAATCCGCGATTTAAAATTTTAGCTGAAAACTTATTAGCAGCAGGTTATGTGATTATTGCACCAGATTATGAGGGTTTAGGTACGCCAGGTGTACATCCGTATTTAAACTTGTCTAGTGAAGCAAAATCCGCATTAGCAGCAGTCAAGGCAGCAAAAGACCATTATGGAAATCAGTTGAAAGGCGATTGGATGTCAATTGGCCAATCACAAGGTGGACATGCATCATTAGGTACTGCTGAATTCGCCAATACAGATACAAGTTATAAAGGTGCTGTAGCTGGGGCGCCGGCATCAAGCTTGGGCACAATTATTCAAATTTATATTGATCCTGCAATGAATCAAGATAGTAATTTTGCAGTTAGTAAGCTAGATCAGGCAATTATAGCGCGTAGACAAATTGATGCAGCGATTGCTGCAGGGCAAATGTCTCCAAATGATCCACTGGCGCTTGCTGTACCAACAATTGATAAAACTGCAGAAGGATATGCTGAATTGTTAGCATATGCTGCTTTTGCAAGCGCTGGGATTAAAGCACAGCAACCAAATTATGATTTGAAGTCAATCTTTACATCAGGAGCAGCTGATATTGCAGAATTAGCTTATGGTCGTACAGGAGATGATGGTACATGTCTAAGTTATCCTGCACCTGATACTGCAAATGGTTTACAAGAGAAATTTAAAGCAGGAATCCTAGCTTTCTTAGCTGACCCTACACATCAAATTTCACAGTACGGTATTGATCTAAATAAATTCAAGACCGATCAAGTAGTTCAAAGTTTTTTAACATCGACTCAACCTGCAACGAATGCTACAGCTGAAAAAGTTATTAAAGCACCTGTATTTATTATTCAAGGTGAAAAAGATCAAGCAGTATTGCCTGTAGTAACACAAGCCTTATTCGCAAATATGAAAGCGAATGCTTTGAAATTTTTCCCTCAAGCTGGGTACGATAAGGGATATAATTTAACCATTGTACCGAATGCGACTCATACACAAGCAATCGTATGTCAAAATGCAAATGCCGTAGATTTTATTCAAACGAATATGTCAGCAGGTACTGGTATTGTTCTAACTGATGCACAGAAAGATGCTAGCCAAAGCCCGCACTGTACAGGTAAGTTCTAAGTTTTATTTAACTAGCATTTAGCTTAAGAAAAGAGCCTTTATATAGGCTCTTTTTTGTTATATTGTTACATAGCTTAAAATTAATGATGTTCGAGTTTAAATCACTTATGAGTCAGCAATCAGTTGAAAAAAAATCTGTTCCTTGGTTATTAATGGGGTTGGGTTTACTTATTCCTTTTTTAATTATTGGAATACTTTTCTTGGCTGCAAAGAGTGATGCTAAGAATAAAAAACAATATGAGCAGCAACGTATAGAAATGGAAAAAAGAATAGCTGAAAAAGAGGCTGCAAATTCAGATAAGAAATAGCATTAGCTGTTCAATGAATATCTCTTTGTAGTTGGCGTACGCTCGGTATGCTTGTATAACGTTTTACGATATATCCGGCTTCTGTCAGCATTTGATCGCGTAGACGGTCTTCTTCTGCTTTTTCAAGATGAGTAGGGTCATCTAACTCAATAATAGCAATTACTTCCATTTTGTCATTAAGCAAAACAAAGTCGGTAACTTTACGATTGAACTGGCTACGAACCTTATAGTCATTGCTGGTGATTAATGCGCTAAACGCCACTTGAGCTAAAACATGGCAAGCTGGGAAACTCTGTTTTAGACGTATAAACATTTGAGTTTCAAAATTAGTAATGACAGGACGAGCAAAGAATTTTTGTTTTGGGAATAAATAGGGACGTAAACAAACAACAAGAAAAATACAGGTGCTTAAGCAACCTAAAATAATAAAAAATAAGTGACTCGATTCGAACATGTGACAACATCATACAAATAAAAACCCACTCGTAATGAGTGGGTTTTTAAGAATCTTGGCTCTCCCACCTGGGCTCGAACCAGGGACCTGCGGATTAACAGTCCGTCGCTCTACCGAC
>NZ_JEYB01000051.1:0-24832 GCF_000582255.1 Acinetobacter sp. 1566109
CATTAAAATCTAATCCATTTTTGCCATCGTAACCAATACCGTTACGGTCAAAACTATGGCCCGAACCAATGTAACCATAATGGATCACACCTACATCATAAGTTGGCGCAAGCTTATCGGATAACTTTAACGTATTGGTATAACCCAAAGCGACATCTGTTTCAGTTGAGTTACCTGTTACACCAAAATCAACACTTGAACCCCAAAGTGATAAATAAGCACCTGATTTATGAGAAAAAGTAAAACCACCTTGAATGGCAGGGTTATTTGAAGATTGTGTAACACCACGGAAACGATAATCTGTGGTTGCTGCTACGCTACCTGTTGTCGTGATTCCATAGAAAGATGGAGCACTTTCAGCCATAACCATGGTTGAACCTGCTGTGAGTACGCCGACTGCTACTGCTTTAAGTGCAAATTTCATCATTTTGATCTCCCCCACAATGAACGCACGATTTAATTGAATTAAACAAATTTTGTTACTTAAGCTTTAGCAATTGCTGTGCCAAGTCCATATTTCGTATCGCTGGGCTGCATAAGTTTTGAAATCAAATTCTTTTTAAAATGAAAATATCGCCTAACGCTCATAGAAATATATTTATAAAAAACAAATATATAAAATAGATTTATTACAAATCTAAAAATACTCAACATAGAAAAAACCCCTTATCGGAAATTAGTAACCGAGGTAAGAAGTATTCCTTTGATACGCGTAAATTTTCTATTTAGATCTAAAGTTGAGATATAAAAAGTATGTAAATTATTGAAGGCGGTAGATGAAATGATCTGTGATTGAGCATTTTTGCTTACTTCATTTCTGTATTTATTTCTGAGTTAAAGTCGATGAACTATTTTGGGTCTTTTTTAGGCACCAATATAAATAAAAAAAGTACTGCACAGAATTTATGCAAAATATCGCACTAGATTTGATCAGTTCAATTAAATTCTATTGGCTTATTATAACAATCGGTTCATATATACAGTACTTCTAAAAATAATGTTATACAGTAACAATTTATAAGTAGGCTTAAAATAAATCGTTGAAAAAATCAACTCAAAGCAAGGTTAAAAAGTAAACATATCCAGCAAAAAAGGATAAAAAATGAACACAAGAATCACGTATTTTTTGAAGTTTGACTATAAAATAAATGGTAAAAATCAACTAAAAAATAAATTACTTTTTTTATTTTAAACAATACATTAAGTACAAAAGGCTATGAGTAAATTTACTAAATAACCGGTAGCACATTAATCAATTTCTGCATAGCATATATAAAATAAAATCAACAAAAATATATCTTTTTTATAGATTACTTATACAATTGATGGAAATCCTAGGCCCTGAACTATAACAAGGCACAGGATTTATCGTTTTTATGAGGTTCTTTAAATATGCTAAATGCACAAAAACTTACATTAGCAGTTCTCATTTCTGCGGCAATAATTTCCTCAGCTCAGGCAAGCGAGCAAAGTGAGGCAAAAGGATTTGTTGAAGATGCGAACGGTTCTATTCTCTTCCGTACAGGTTATCTAACTCGCGACAAAAAACAAGGCGCGAAAGATACTAGTTCATTTGCTCAATCGGCAATTGTAAATCTTGAATCTGGCTTTACCCCTGGTATTGTTGGTTTCGGTGTAGGCGTTGTTGGTGACGGTTCATTTAAAATCGGTGAAAATAATAATGCCGGTAACCAAATGATTCCTAAGCACAACGATGGTTCAGCTTACGATCATTGGGGCCGTGGTGGCGGTAGCGTTAAAGCTCGTTTCTCAAATACGACTGTACGTTATGGTACTCAAGTACTCGATTTACCAGTTTTAGCAAGTAACACTGGCCGTATGGTTCCTGAATATTTTACAGGTACTTTATTAAAAAGCCATGAAATCAAGAATCTTGAATTAGTAGCTGGTAAATTCACTAAAGACCAAATGTCTGATCAAATTAATACCGATGCCGATGCGTCTGGCAGAGGTCTTGATCGTGCAATCGTTTGGGGCGGTAAATATAAGTTTAATGACAACTTAAATGCATCTTACTATGGCTTAGACAGCAAAAATGCACTTGAACGTCATTACGCTAATGTGAACTTTAAACAGCCTTTAACAAATGACAGCTCATTAACTTATGACTTTAGTGGCTACCATACTAAGTTTGATGCAAATGCACATACTTATTCAGCGACTGGAGCTGTAGCACCAAATTATGGTAACACTGGTGTAGCTGGTGAAGAAAAGACCAACAACATTTGGGCAGTTTCAGGAACTTATGCTACTGGTCCACATAGTGTGATGCTTGCTTACCAACAAAACACTGGTAATGTTGGTTATGACTATGGTCAAAATGCTGATGGTTTCCAAAGTATTTATTTACCAAACTCTTATATGTCTGATTTCATCGGTAACCACGAGAAATCTGCACAAATCCAATACAACGTTGATTTCGGTAAATTAGGTGTATTACCTGGTTTGAACTGGACAACTGCATTTGTATACGGCTGGGACATCAAAGTTCGTAATGTAACTGACGATGCTCAAGAACGTGAATTCTTTAACCAAGTAAAATACACAGTTCAAAGTGGTTTTGCTAAAGATGCAAGTCTTCGTATTCGTAACTCTTACTACCGTGCGAGCGATGCTTACCAATCTAATGCGTACATCGGTGATACAAACGAATGGCGTATCTTCCTTGATATCCCTGTGAAATTATTCTAATTCATAGATCTATCAAGCATAAAAAAACCTACCTCTGGTAACACAGGTAGGTTTTTTATTGAGTCTAGAATATCAATTGAGACACACTAGACTCATAAAATCAGAACTTATTTTTTAGCAGCTTCGATTGCTTTCAATACTTCAGCTTTAGCAACGTCCGCACCTTCCCAACCGCTGATTTTTACCCATTTGCCTGGTTCTAAATCTTTATAGTGGCTGAAGAAATGCTCAACTTGGCTAATCAACAATGGAGGAAGATCTGTATATTCCTTCACGTCTTTGTAAAGTGGAGATAATTTCTCATGTGGAACAGCGATTAATTTCGCGTCGATACCACCGTCATCTTCCATGTTTAATTTACCCACTGGACGGCAACGAATTACAGAGCCAGCAGCAACAGGATGCGGAGTTACAACAAGTACGTCTAATGGGTCGCCATCTTCAGACAAAGTATTTGGTACATAACCATAGTTTGCTGGATAGAACATTGCTGTGCCCATGAAACGGTCTACAAACAATGCATCAGAATCTTTGTCAATTTCATATTTAATTGGCGCTGCATTTGCAGGAATTTCAATGATGACATAGATGTCATTTGGTGCATCTTTACCTGCTGGGATATTGCTGTAACTCATATCAATACTCTTTCGTTATGAAGTCAGATGTAAAATCCACTCGATTATAACGTGGATATCATCAAAATGATGCCGATTATACAATGCGCACACGCGAAAGTTGATATGAATGGTGACAGAATGACACTCAAGTCAACTTAATTGTCACGATCAACAAGAATATTGGGCATAACAATGATAAAAACCAGACAATCGAGCGTAAAGTTGCCCAATTACTCAAGTAACAAATGCCATAAATCACGCGCAAAATAATATATGCCCAGCCCAGTCTCAAAATAAAGTACTCAGGCACCACCATATATTCAGCCATCAGAATAGCTGTTAAAAATAAAGGTAAACTTTCAAAACTGTTTTGTTGTACTGCATTTGCCCGAGCAGCGATCCCCTTTGTATTAGCAAGAAAATCTCTTGGGTTCTGATTATCAGAGGGCTGAAAACCACCCTTAAATTTTGCAATTACGGTAAATGCGTATGGCAGCAAACATGCCACTAAAATAATATAGATAATGCTGCTGATGCCGTGCATAGTGCCATCCATCACTGAAAATACTGTTGATCATGCTATCATAACTCATCGTTTTTACCTGAAATTTTATGCAATCGCATGTCATCACTGATTTATAGGGCTATGTATGCAACAACCTGATCAAAAAGAATTGCTCGAGGTCTTAGAAAAGCAAAAGAAGAACCAGCTTCAGGTAGATCTTATCTTCAAAATTGTATTACCCATTGTCGCTTTTTTACTGAGTGTGATTTGCGCGAATTTCAATTGGCAATCGACACTGGGTACCTTTGTCATTTTGACAATCACTTTTATTGCAGTGGGTGTCAAAAGACTTCCTTTATGGCATTGGCTCATTGTAATTACCGTGTATTGTCTGATAGATAATTACCTTAGTTATGGCCAACTTGACTTGTCTCACTTACGCCTACAACTCGGCACAATGATTGTTTTTGTGGGTATGGTTGGAATCGGCCGTCCTTATGTAGATCGCTGGTTTATGAAAAGCCACTAAATAAAAAAGCGCCCTACGGCGCTTTTTTTAATCACTAACGATTAAGCAGGTTTACGTAGATCTTTACGTAAAATTTTACCTACATTTGATTTTGGTAATTCATCCATAAACTCAACATAACGAGGGCGTTTGTAGCCTGTTAAGTTTTCTTTAGCAAAGTTCAAAATTTCTTCTGTGGTCAAGCTTGGATCTTTTTTCACAATAAAGAGTTTTGGTACTTCACCTGATTTTTCATCTGGAACACCAATTGCAGCAACTTCCAACACTTTTGGATGTTTAGCAATAACTTCTTCAATTTCACTTGGATAAACGTTAAAGCCTGAAACCAAAATCATATCTTTTTTACGGTCTACAATTTTTGTATATCCACGGCTGTCCATTACACCAATGTCACCTGTACGGAAGAAGCCGTCAGCTGTCATCACTTTAGCAGTCTCATCTGGACGGTTCCAATAACCTTTCATCACTTGAGGACCACGGATGGAGATTTCACCTTGTTCACCTAAAGGTAATTCTTTACCGTCATCATCTAAAATAGCAACTTCTGTTAAAGGTAATGGAATACCAATGGTGCCGCTAAATTCAGTAGAAGCTGGAGGGTTTGCAGTCGCTACCGGAGAAGTTTCTGATAAACCGTAACCTTCAATAATGGTAGTGCCAGTAATTTTCTTCCAAGCTTCTGCTGTAGAAGGTAAAACTGCCATACCACCGCCCATTGCCATTTTTAAATTGCTATGGTCAAGTTGTTTGAACTCTTCATTATTTACCAAGGCATTAAACAATGTATTTACTGCTGGGAAGAAAGAAGGTTGGTATTTACGTAATTCCTTAATCACGGCTGGTAAATCACGCGGGTTCGGAATCAGGATATTTGCCTGTCCTTTGTACATGCCGTACATCGCACAAACCATGAATGCAAAAATATGATAAAGAGGTAATGCACAAACGATACGATCACCTTTAGCACCATCATTTGCACCAAATTTACTTTGGAAAATACCGTCACACTGTAAAAGGTTAGCAACCAAATTACGATGCGTCAGCTCAGCACCTTTTGAAACGCCTGTTGTACCACCCGTATATTGAAGCACAGCAGTATCACTTAAAGTTAAAGTCGGGCGTTTATAATTGCTTGGGTTTTCTTTATTTAATGCGCTATTAAATTTAACATGGCCAGGAATATTCCAAGCTGGAATTTGTTTACGCACTTTACGTAAAACAAAGTTCACTAAAGTACCTTTTAGTGTACCCAACATGTCTCCAACAGAAGCAACTACAACATGCTTGACTGGAGTTTTACCTAAAATACTTTGATAAACACTCGCAAAGTTTTCAATAATGACGAGAACTTCAGCACCTGAGTCATTTAACTGATGTTCAAGCTCACGTGCTGTGTATAGCGGGTTAACATTCACTAAAATCAAGCCAGCACGGAAGACTGCCAATGCCACTACAGGGTACTGCAATACGTTTGGCATCATTACTGCAACACGCGTACCTTTTGCTAACCCCAAATTTTGCAAATAGGTCGCGAACTTACGGCTTGCAAGTTCCAACTCGTTAAATGACATGGCTTTATCCATAAAGATAAAGGCATCACGAGAACCAAATTTTTGGAAATTACGCTCAAAAATATCAACAAGTGAGGTATTTTCTGCAGGCAATGCTACTGTTTCTGGAATCCCTGTCTTTTGGTATTCTGCAAACCAAATCTTTTCCATAATGCCATTATCTCCGATTCGTAATCCTTAGTAATAACTGTTATTCAATGCCCCAGCTATTCTTTAGCTTCTTGGTGCCAGAACATATTTAAAACTTATTGGCACATTCATGACACTTTCGAACAAGATTATGAGACAGAAGTTTTGACAATTTGACCCTGCCAAATTTTTTGCATGGAGTACAAATTATGTACTCCAAATTGCTGCCCTTTTAATCATTATTCCATACCAACAAGTTCAGTTCACTGCTTGAACTTGTTGCCATATATAGCGTATTTATGTTGCCAGACGCTAGCTTTATCTCTGAATCAACAGTTTATTTGCTTTTTGATATCCACGTGGTAAGAGCTGACCTTTCGAAGCACGTTTACCCATGTATTTTTGTAGATCATCACCTTTTAATTTGAGATGTTGTTGACCTGCAACCACCTGAATTATTTCATCTAAGTTCAGGGTTGTCATGGATAAAATTTGCTCTTTGGCTTCAAGTTGTATCAACTTATTACCTTTACCTTTATTTAAATTTGGCAGCTCGGCCAAATCTAAAATTAACAAACGCCCTGCTGAGCTCAGTACAGCCAAATGCGTCATATTTTGGGCAGAAATGAGTGGTAGAGCTTTTGACTTCTCTGGTACCGTTAAAAATGTCTTACCGGCTTTCGCAGTGGTATCTAATTGCTTAGTTTGAGTTTTAAAACCGTAACCTGCGGAACTTGCAGCAATCAATTCAGACTCATCATCATCTAAATAAACCTGAATAAACGATACACCACTTGCTGGAGAAAGCTTAGAACTTAATGGATCCCCCAAGCCTCTGGCTGAAGGTAAATTACTAATCGGTAAGGCATAACTACGCCCTGTTTCATCAAGGAAATAAACTCGCTGATTGGTTTTACCGACAGCATGACTTAAATATTGGTCCCCTGCGCGGTAGTTCAGATTTTCAGCATCAACATCTGCACCTTTTGCCGCACGGACCCAGCCAGCTTCAGACAACACAACTGTTACCGTTTCGGCTGGCATTAAATCCTGTTCTTTAATTTGAACCGCTTCAGCACGTGCGACAATTGGAGAACGGCGCTCATCACCGAACTTTTTCGCATCTTCTTTTAGTTCACCAATAATCAGATTTTTTAGAGATTCAGGATTTTCGAGTTGTTCACGAATAATGGCAGCTTTCGCCGAAAGCTCATCTTGTTCATGACGGATTTCCATCTCTTCAAGTTTTGCCAAATGACGTAATTTAAGCTCTAAAATTGCTTCGGCCTGTATCTCATCAATATTGAAGTGTTCCATCAACACTGGTTTAGGCTGATCTTCTTCACGAATAATACGAATGACTGTATCAATATCGAGATAAGCAATTAAAAGACCTGCCAAAATATGCAGACGCTTTTCAATACGGTTTAAATGATACTGCAAACGACGAGTGACCGTTTTTTTACGGATCTCAATCCATTCCAGTAAAATACGGCGAATCGATTTAACTTGAGGGCGGCCATCTTCGCCAATCATATTTAAATTGACACGATAGCTTGATTCTAAATCGGTGGTCGCAAATAAGTGACTCATCACTGCTTCCGCATCAATACGGTTAGAACGCAGCACAATCACGAGTCGTGTCGGGTTTTCATGATCCGACTCATCACGCACATCAACGACCAATGGCAGCTTTTTAGCCTGTATCTGGTCAGCAATTTGAGTAATCACCTTAGAACCAGATACTTGATATGGCAGCTCAGTAATCACAATTTCATGCTTTTCAACAGAATAAACCGCTCTCATGCGGTAGCTACCACGACCAGTCGTCTGGATTTTAAGTAACTCTTCTGGCGGAGTAATAATTTCAGCTTTGGTTGGTAAGTCTGGAGCCGGAATATATTCAGCTAATTTTTCATCTGAGGTTTGTGGATTACGGATTAAGGCAATCGTTCCTTTTACCACTTCACGCAAATTATGCGGTGGAATATCGGTGGCCATACCCACAGCAATACCAGTTGTACCATTGAGAAGAATATTAGGTACACGTGCAGGTAAAGTGATCGGTTCTTTTAACGAACCATCAAAGTTATCTTGCCATTCGCTAGTGCCCTGACCTAATTCGCTCAGCAACAATTCACTATAAGCCGAGAGTTTGGCTTCGGTATAACGCATCGCAGCAAAAGACTTAGGATCATCTGGTGAACCCCAGTTCCCCTGACCTTCAATTAAAGGATAGCGGTAACTAAATGGCTGGGCCATTAAGACCATGGCTTCATAACAAGCCGAGTCACCATGTGGATGGTATTTACCCAGTACATCACCCACTGTACGCGCTGATTTTTTAGGCTTACCACTATTTTTTAAGCCTAGTTCGCTCATAGCATAGACAATACGGCGCTGTACAGGCTTTAAGCCATCACTGATATGCGGCAATGCACGGTCCATAATGACGTACATGGCATAATTCAAGTAAGCCTGCTCAGTAAATTCGGCTACAGAGCGGTTTTCTGTTGCATGATGCGCAAGGCTGGTCATAGTCAGCTTATCTTCCAAATCAGTCGTTATTTTAAGTGTGTATTATGCTAAGTGGGCTATGTTACAGACACAAGAGGGACTCTGTCACCTGAGCGTCAAATTGTGTCTTATCTCTCTATATTTTTAGTTACTTGCTATAAAGTTAGGCAAAAACTATAGCCCGATCGACTCTAACCTTTTACCTTGAGTCTCTTCACCTAATACCAAAATAACTAAGGCCACAGCAAGTAAAACAATAGTGAACATCATAAAAACATGATTAAACCCGTTTTTAGCAACCATCATATGTGTCACGACCATTGGCGCAACAATTCCACCGATACGCCCCATTGCCGATGCCCAACCCGAACCAAAGGCCCGAATGTTGGCTGGATATTGTTCTGGTGTGTAGGTATATAACACTCCCCATGCCCCCAAATTAAAGAATGACATGAGACAGCCCCAAAACATAATGCTATTTACACTATCAGCTTGTCCAAAGAAATATGCTGACAAGGCACAAAAACCGATAAATGCCGCGAGTGTAATTTTTCGGCCTAATCGTTCAACAAACCACGCGGCCGCCAAGTAACCCGGTAACTGCGCCAAAATCATAAGCAATACATATTCAAATGATTTGACAATGTCGTAACCTTGTTTCACCAATAAACTCGGTAACCACGTGAAGATACCGTAATATGAATACACAATTCCAAACCAGATCAGCCAGAGCATTAGACTTCTGCGAGCAAATTGGCCACTCCAGAGCTGTTTAAATGAAACTTTTTGTCGCATCGCCACAGGCACGACTTCAATATGATGAACAATTTGCACGCCTGCTTTAGCTTCTAGTTTTTGTACAAGTGCATGCGCTTCTTCAATACGACCACGGTTAATTAGATACGGTATCGACTCAGGGACTTTTTTCCAAATCACTAAAATATAAATAAGTGGAAGACCTCCCACAAGAAAGGCAATATGCCAGCCAAATTTAGGAATAATAAAATAAGAAATAAGTGCTGCGACTAGCCAGCCTAATCCCCAAAAGCTTTCAAGCAGAACAATAAACCGTCCACGAACATGAGCAGGAACATATTCACTGACCAATGTAACTGCTACAGGTAACTGTCCACCTAGCCCTAGTCCCACAATAAAACGAAAAATTAATAGCCACTTCAGATCTGGAGCAAAAGCACATAACGCAGTCGCAATACTATAGATGGCCATAGTCATCGCAAATACAGTTTTTCGGCCAAAACGATCTGCCAAGGCACCAGAACAAACTGCTCCTATGGCCATTCCCACAAAGCCAATACTGACAATCCAGCCACTTTCAACTGGTGTTAATGACCAGTCGTTAACAAGGGTCGTCATAATAAAAGCGATAATACCGGTATCCATCGCATCAAACATCCAACCTAAACCCACTACCCATAAAAGTGTGTAGTGAAATTTGCCAATTGGAAGATTTTGTATACGTGAAACCAGATCCATAGGAACAACTCTACTGGAAAGAATAAGTGGACAAGACCATATATAGAATTGTTATATCATGCCCACATGAAGTTCTGCATGATTAATGTTCGTCGGTTGAAGAAGCCGACTCTGCATCATCATCTTTATAAATAAATTTAGGCATTTCCAAACCAAAATAAATGGCAATTAAACGAAGCGTAAAACCAAATACCAAGGTTGAAATAACAGTAAGTTCTAGACTTAAACCTAAATCTAGACAGACCCAATAGCAAATAACAGCAACAAAAGAAATACTTGCATACAGCTCACGGCGGAAAACAAACGGGACATCGTTACATAAGATGTCACGTAAAATACCACCTGAAACTCCCGTTAAAACGCCTGCTACAGCCGACACGACAAAGCCATGTCCCATTTGTAAGGCAATCTGGCAACCAATAATGGTAAATCCAATCAAACCTAAAGCATCAAGTACCAAGAAAATGTTATGTAAATGGCGCATCCACTTGGCAATAATGATGGTAACAAAAGCAGCACAACACGTTAAAACTAAATATTCAGGATGCTTTACCCACGTTAAAGGATAGTGCCCAAGTAGTACATCACGTACAGAACCACCACCCAAGGCCGTCACACAGGCAATCAGTACAACACCGAACCAGTCCATACTCCGTCGCCCAGCAGACAATGCACCAGTCATGGCTTCGGCAGTAATCGCAATAATATAAATAACGGTGAGTAACATTGCCCTTTCCTTCAGGCCAAACGGTGGGCGTATTTTAAGATAAAGTTATAGGAATTGTGCACAGCATTGCTTAAATTTTTTTCCTGAACCACAGATACACGGTTGTTTCATGGTGACCTGCATATCGACCGTTGGATCAAGGAAAAACCATTGCTGCTGGTGATATACAAAATGTGAAACTTCATGATGGATTTGAGCACTTTTTCCATCGTGATAATGAGCCTTAAACTCGACCTGTGCATGAGTCTTGTCTAATTTTTCTTTGGCCTGTATGACTTCTAAACCGAGCCATTGATTCTGTTTGCTCCATTCGGCAATCGCCTCTTTATCAAGAACAGCTTGCTGACCTAAAGCCGTCGTTTGAACAATATAATCGATTTGCTGCAATGCAAATGCGCTATAGCGTGAACGCATAAGCTGCTCTGCGGTGAGTGCTTTTGCTGTGCCTAAATGTAAAGGCTCACAACATTCTGAATAGCTACCTTTTCCACATGGACAAGATTGTTGGGTCATTCGATACTTCTCAAATAAAAAATAGCTCAAAGTTGAGCTATTTTATGATGTTTCTAAATTTGGAACGCAATTTAATCTTTCGTTTCATCTTGTTCGATAGAAACAATATGAACTTTCTCGATCTTGTGGCCTTCCATGGTTACAACTTCAAAGCGATAACCATCCGCTTCAACAGTTTCACCATTTTCAGGTAAGCGACCTAAATGGAATAACAAATAACCCGATAAAGTAGAGTACTGTTCACTTTCATCTACCAAATCACGACCGAGTAAAAGCGATACATGGCGAATATCGGTTGAACCTTCAAGTATTAACGAACCATCTTCTAAGCTTTCAGCTGCTGCATCTAGTTCATCTTCATCAGGGAACTCACCCGCAATTGCTTCTAAAATATCAATTGGTGTCGCAATACCTTCAATTGAACCATATTCATTTAGAACAATCGCCATTTGCAAAGGAGCCTGACGTAATTGTTCCATCACCATAAGCACTTGAGCATTTTCATGCACAATGACTGGCTCACGTAAGTACTTTTGAAAATCAACAATGCCTGTTTCAATGAAGCCATTTAGAACTTTATGCGTAAGCGCGATACCTTCAATATTATCAAGTTCACCACGAGCAACAATTAAACGTGAATGTGTCATCGACATTAAGCGTTCTTTCAAAACTTCTGGTTCATCATCTAAGTCAATCCATTCAAGCTCAGGTCGTGGAGTCATCACCGACTTTACTGGGCGTTCAGATAACCCAAGTACGCCTTGTACAAGCACACTATGGTAAGCACCATTTTCTTCATCAAAGACTTCATCGGCAAAAGCTTGAGTAGCCAATACATCTTCTTTATCAGCCGTTTGGGCATCTGAAGTAGAACCGCTATTTTTACTGCCTAACATACGTAAAACCGCAGAAGCTGTGCGATAACGTAAATCTGTAGTCGTCACTAGCTTTTCTTGATTGCGGCGCATGGTTTGGTTGATCATTTCAACTAAAATCGAGAAACCAATCGCAGCATATAAGTAACCCTTCGGAATATGGAAACCAAAACCTTCCACCACCAACGAGAAACCAATCATCATTAAAAAGCCAAGACACAGAATAACGACTGTTGGGTGCTTATTTACGAAGTCCATGAGTGGTCTTGAAGCCCACAGCATAATACCCACAGCAATCACAACAGCAACCATCATGATTGAAAGCTCTTTGACCATACCTACAGCAGTAATTACGCTGTCTAGTGAGAATACGGCATCAAGCACTACAATCTGGACAATCACCATCCAGAACGCAGCATGAACTGGATTATCTTCTTTATGAAGCTGTTTACCTTCCATGCGCTCATGCAATTCCATGGTGCCTTTAAATAACAAGAACACACCACCGAATAACAAGATCAAATCACGGCCAGAGAATGGATGGTCAAAAATATGGAAAAGTGGTTGGGTGAGTGTCACAACCCAAGCAATTGAAGCTAACAGAATAAGACGCATTCCCAAAGCGAGTATTAAACCCACTATACGTGCCTTAGTACGTTGTTCTGGCGGTAACTTTTCAGCCAAAATAGCAATAAAGACGAGGTTATCGATCCCTAGTACGATTTCAAGAACAATTAATGTAGCTAAGCCTACCCAAGCAGACGGATCAGACATCCATTCAAAGATCATTGATCCTGCTCCTGTGCTGGGTGGATTTTATCTTTATTGGACA
Organism: Acinetobacter sp. 1566109; assembly: GCF_000582255.1. Classification (NCBI taxonomy): domain Bacteria; kingdom Pseudomonadati; phylum Pseudomonadota; class Gammaproteobacteria; order Moraxellales; family Moraxellaceae; genus Acinetobacter; species Acinetobacter sp. 1566109. The sequence continues at coordinate 13,022 of NZ_JEYB01000051.1, forward strand.
ACGCAACAGGCGTGCCTAGACAAAGGGGGAATAATGTTTTTTTAGGACAAGAAATTAAAACGGAGCGACTACAACCACTACCCATATTTGTTCATATGTTGTTAAACGAATTTTCAGTATAGGCAAGATTTAACATAAATTCATCATTTTTATTTGATCATTATATGTATTCACCAAACCCATACAAAACATGAATCTTTCCTATAAAACTGCTTATAAAGTTGTCATATTTTTTGCTTAGTGTAGACAAGAAATATGAACGTGATAAGGTGAAAATAAAGCAATGAATAGCGTATTAACAATGGCAGTAAATGATTCACCAATAACATCTGTAAAAACAACACAACCTCTTATTGCATTATATTGTGGCTCACGAGCAGGAAATAACCCGATTTATCGCGAAAAGGCAATTGAGTTAGCCAGCGGAATTGCTGAACAAGGTTTTGGTTTGGTCTACGGCGGTGCCAGCATTGGTCTAATGGGACAAGTTGCAGAAAGCGTACTTGCGCATGGTGGAGAAGCTGTAGGTGTCATTCCTGAATTTATGCTTGATTATGAAGTGGCTCATGCAGGATTGACCGAACTGCATGTGGTCGAAACCATGCATGAACGTAAAGCCATGATGGCAGAGCGTGCGAGTGCTTTTATCGCACTACCTGGTGGTTTGGGAACATTCGAAGAAATTTTGGAAATTGCGACGTGGGGTCAACTCAATCAGCATCAAAAACCCATGATTTTATATAACGTAAATGGTTTTTATAATGCATTAATTGCTCAGTTAGACCATGCTGTACAAGAAGGCTTCCTCCCTCTTCAGCATCGAGCTAAATTAATTGTATGTGAAGAAATCGATCAAATTTATAACGTCATTAAAAATTTAAAAATGCCAAAAAGATTTGTTGTGTAAACTCTCCTATCTCAATAAAAAAGCGGTTCTTCCGCTTTTTTTGTTTTAACTATTTTCACGATTGCCTTCAAAAGCAATTAGATTTAGTAAAGGGGTACTCAACATTGCCTTACTCTTTTTACTTTCAATTTGTTTTACACTAAGCGAAAACGTTAATTTTCAAATGTTATGAATGCCACGCCGACTCATCAAGCTTTGCAACCTGAATATCGCCTATTGGTTCTTTTGGTTTCCATTGGCTTTTTTATGCAGGCATTAGATACAACAATTGTAAATACAGCTATTCCTGCAATGGCACATCATTTAAATGAAGATCCATTACGTATGCATAGCGTGGTGGTAGCTTATGTTTTATCTGTGGCGGCCTGTATTCCTTTAAGTGGATGGTTAGCCGACCGCTTTGGTGTTAGAAATACGTTTTTATCAGCAATTGTTATTTTTACGCTTGCATCTTTAGGTTGTGGTCTTTCTCAAAGCCTTAATGAACTTCTATTTTTCCGTGTCATTCAGGGCGTTGGGGGGGCATTATTACTCCCCGTTGGTCGTTTATCACTTTTAAAAATTATTCCCCGAACTCAGTTCCTAGCTGCCATGAGCCTTATGAGTCTGGCAGGTTTACTTGGTCCTTTGGCAGGTCCCACACTCGGAGGCTGGCTCGTTGAAGTTGCAACATGGCACTGGATTTTTCTTATTAATATTCCAATGGGTATACTCGGTATATTAATGACATTAAAAGTCATGCCAAATGTAAAAGAACCTACAGTAAAATCCTTTGATCTTATTGGTTTTGTGCTCTTAGTCGTTGCAATGATTGGCTGGTCTTTAGGTATTGAACATATTGCCTCGCCTGAATACTCCAAATGGTTCAGTATTTCACTGTTAGTGGTGGGAGTAATCGCAACGCTTTGGTATGCCTATCATTCACATACACATCAAAATGCATTATTCCGTAGCCGTCTCTTTAGAAATAAAATTTATGCGATTGGTATTTTAGGTAATTTCTTCGCCCGCTTTGGTGGTAATGCCCTACCTTTTGTTTTACCACTCATGCTACAGGTCGCTTTTGGTTTTGAGCCATTCATTGCGGGATTAATGATGATTCCGCTAGTGTTAGGCTCGCTTTTCTCCAAGCCGATTGTTAGACCGATCATTCAGAAACTGGGTTATCGTCGTTTTCTGTTAATTAACACAACTTTAGTGGGACTATGTATTGCGTCTTTTGCAATTATGACTGTCGACACCCCAACTTGGTTTAGAGCTTTACACTTCTTCTTATTTGGTACATTAAACTCATTACAATTTGTAGGAATGAATACGCTCACCTTAAAAGATTTGCCTCAGCAAGATGCGAGTAGTGGGAATAGTTTCTTATCAATGATTATGATGCTTTCAATGAGTATTGGTGTTGCGCTAGCAGGTACACTCATCAATGTATTTACCAATTACTATGGTACAGCCCATGTAACAACAGCGTTCCATGTCACCCTTATTTGTTTAGGTTGTATTAATGTCATTACTGCGCTTATCTTTTGGCAAATTCCAAAAAATACACCTGTGTAAGCAGTTGCATTTTTAGCATGGTTTATATTTCTTAAATCACGCTATGATGTGGGCTTCATATCAATACTGAGTTTTGCATGACCAAGCTGGCAAAAACCTTTTCTGCACCACGCTACAATACCCTAATTGGGATTGTTTTAGCTTGTGTTATGGGGGTTCTAACTTACTTCGGTCTGTTCTACCAACAAAAAGCAATCGCTCAAGATTACCCTGTTCAAGGCTTTGATATTTCTCATCATCAAGACGATATCAACTGGAAAAAAATATCCCAAAAAAAATTCCAATTTGTTTATTTAAAAGCAACTGAAGGCGGTGATTATAAAGACCCAAAATTTCAAGAAAACTGGCTAAAAGCACGCGAACATGGATTTCATGTCGGGGCTTATCATTTTTATCGTTTATGCCGTGATGGTAAAACACAAGCTGAAAATTTTATTGCCACTGTGCCCAACAAGACCGATGCCCTTCCCCCTGTTATTGATTTGGAATATGACGGCAACTGTATTAATGCGCACACTAAAGAACAACTACTTAAAGAAATAGGCATCATGCATGACCGCTTAAAACAGCATTATGGTAAACAGCCTATCTTTTATATTTCCAAAACTTTTTACCACATTGTATTAATAGGTAGTTTCCCTAATACACCTCTGTGGGTCAGAGATTACGAAGGAAAACCTGAGCTTAAAGACAAAAGAAAATGGCTCTTTTGGCAACATAGTAATCAAGGTAAAATTGAAGGTATGACCAAGCCAGTAGACTTAAATGTTTATGAGGGTTCAGTCAAAGAATGGCACCAATTTTTACAGCAGCAAGGCATCGTGAAAGCACAATAATATGCGCAAAATCATTCATATCGATATGGATGCCTTTTATGCATCGGTCGAATTGCGAGAACGTCCTGATCTAAAGCATCTGCCCGTCGTTATATCTTCACATCATCCGCGCGCTGTTATTGCGGCAGCTTCTTATCCTGCTCGTGAGTTTGGTTTACGCTCTGCTATGTCTATGAGCCAAGCAAGAAAACTATGTCCTCACGTTGTTATTATTGAACCTAATTTTGAAAAATATCGTGCTATCTCGGCTCAAATTCATAGTATCTTTCAACAATACACCACTCTTATTGAACCTTTATCTTTAGATGAAGCCTACCTCGATGTTACTGAAAATTTAAAACAAATCGCGAGTGCAACCGAAGTGGCCATGCATATTCGGGAAGATATTTTTAGGCTAACAGGACTGACTGCCTCGGCTGGTGTAGCACCCAATAAATTCTTGGCAAAAGTCGCATCTGACTGGAATAAACCGAATGGCCTGTTTGTGATAAAGCCCTCACAGGTGGCCAGTTTCATTCAAGACTTGCCCTTAAAAAAAATTCCGGGGGTCGGTAAAGTTACCCAAGAAAAACTCCAACAGCTTGAGTTACATACGCTGGGTGACTTACAAAAAATTGAAGAAGCTCTTTTAGTTCACCACTTTGGTAAATATGGGCAACAGCTTTATTTATATGCCCAAGGCATCGACAACCGCCCTGTTCAAGCTGAACGTGCTCGTCAGCAAATTTCAAAAGAAACCACATTTGATAGTGACTTTACTTTAGCCCAGTGCCAACCCTACTGGCATGGCCTAGCCGAAAAAGTCTGGCAAAGTTTAGAGAAAAAGCAACTTAATGCTCGTGGTGTAAATATTAAGCTCAAACTTAAGAATTTCCAGACTTTGCAACACAGTAAAAGTTTTAAGAACCCAATTCATTCTCAACAAGACCTGATTCAAGTTTTATTCTTACTTTTAAATGAGATGCATATTCCCGAAAACTTCCAATTTCGGCTGATTGGTATTGGAGTTTATCAATTACAGACCAAAGCTGACGACTTTCAGTTGTCATTATGGTAAGTGTTGTTTTTTTATACAAAAGAACAACTTTTAAACAAAATCTATTCCCTTTTGCTCAAAGTTTGAAGTAATCTAATCAGCGCATATTCATTACCCATGTATTTGCAACATGTCAAAAACAACCTTTATTTTTGGCATATCGTCCTGTGATTGGCGCGACGACCAAATCCGAATATTACAGGGCACTTAAAATACATGGAGCTTGCCCATCCTTATAAATCACAACAATAATCTACCCAAATTCTTTTGCACTTGCTTGCACCTGCCTACTAACTCTTCATAAAATCGAACTATTCCATAAAGAAACTTTAGAGCATTTTTATGACGGTAAAACGCTTACACGTGACTTCAAGATATTGTGAAGTGGCGATTTCGGGTAATTTGGTTCATTTAGCAGGACAGCTCGCTGATGATACCAGCGTGGACATTACAGCGCAGACCCAACAAACTTTAGACAATATTGATCGCTTACTTGCTGAAGCTGGTACGGACAAGAGTCATATTCTTTCTGTCATGATTTTTCTAAAAGATATTGAAACGGATTATGCGGCTATGAATGCTGTATGGGATGCATGGATTAGCAAAGAGCATCCGCCTGCTCGTACTTGTGTGGAGTCTAAACTTTATGCACCTGATGTACTGGTAGAAATGACTGTCGTTGCAGTACTTCCTTAATTCTCTTTGATTTTAATTAATAAAAAAACTGAGCAATATTGATTAAGATAGTGCTCAGTTTTTTATGTTTTTAGAAATTTTAATTTCAGCATTTTATTCAAATCTTCTTTAATGAGCCCTAAAATTAAATTGCTATAACATCTAGTTATAACTTTTAAGACTTCACGAAAGCATTTGAAATTCTCTCTAACTGAGGTGTGGCAGGTAAAGTTGCCATCTCCGATTCAGGAGTTAATAAATCTCTTCTTAAGTCATGATAATCAGGCACACTGCTATAACGAAGTACACGATACCCTGCAAGTTGTAATAAACGGCGCTCATATTGCTGATGTGCTCGACGTAGCCCATTTTCCTCAAGCATAACCACCACAAAAACCTGATAATTTTGATCAAGTACAACAAAGTCAGCCGTCATATTCTGATATTTGCAGCGAGTATGAGCATATTTAGTCGTTAATAAGGCATCAAATGAAACATGAGCTAATACAGTAAATTTAGGCAATACTGTTTGTAAGCGGGTTAGTGTCATTTGTTCATGACTACTTAACACGGCGCGACGCTTTAAAGCACTGTCTTGTTGGTGCTTTCTTGAGAGACTTTTCACTGCCATCACGACAGTCAAAAAGAGTAATAAGATCGTAATTAAATAGTACATGGGTCCAATCCTTTAAGTTTTTTATAATGATTTTGCTAGATCACGCTTTGTTTTAATTGATAACGACATAGCCGTTTTTTTAAAAGGTTCACTTAGTAATTTCACTTGTAGTTATCAAGCTTGGCTTAAATTTAGCCACCCTCACATTATTTATAATCATAGAGTCAGCAACAATCAAGTGCAGTTCGTCAGATTTTTAGAATTTATCATTTTTCATTACATTTTTTAGGTTAAAAATTCTCAAAAATCTCACTATACGATTTAAATCCCCTCTTCAAAAATAAAAAAGGCTCTGTTTAAGAGCCTTTTTTATCATTATCCACGAGCTTTGGATTTTGGTTTACTTTTGCCACCAAATGGTCTCTTCTCACCTGTTTCACGAGGAGGTAAACCCGTATGTTGGGTAAGTACCTGACCTTTTTGTGGACGCTTGTGATTTGAATGATTATTCGTTTGCTGGTTATTTCGTTTAACTGAGTCCCCTGCTGTAGACGAATTTTTCTTACGGGCAGATTTATATTCCCCTTCAGTACCTTTTGGCTGATAAGTCGGAATTAAATGCTGCTTTGAATTACCAATTAAATCGGCACGGCCCATTTCTTTTAAGGCTTCACGAAGTAATGGCCAGTTATTTGGATCATGGTAACGTAAGAATGCTTTATGCAAACGACGACGTTTTTCACCTTTTACAATATCAACTTTTTCAGTATAGCGAGCGACTTTAGCAAGCGGGTTTTTACCCGAATAATACATCGTTGTTGCAGTTGCCATTGGTGAAGGATAGAAAGTCTGTACCTGATCGGCACGGAAACCATTCTTTTTCAACCAAATAGCAAGGTGCATCATGTCATAATCTGAAGTACCCGGATGCGCAGCAATAAAGTAAGGAATTAGATATTGCTCTTTTCCTGCTTCTTTACTGAAACGATCAAACATTTGTTTAAAACGATCATACGTACCAATACCCGGTTTCATCATCTTAGATAGCGGGCCTTGCTCAGTATGTTCAGGAGCAATTTTTAAATAACCACCCACGTGGTGTTGCACCAGCTCTTTGACATATTCAGGGTTCAATACTGCAAGGTCATAACGTAAACCTGAACCAATCAGAATCTTCTTCACACCTTTAATTTCGCGCGCTTTACGGTAAAGCTGCACTAATGGCGCATGATCGGTATGCAAGTTTTGACAAACGCCCGGATAAACACAAGAAGGTTTACGACAGTTCTTCTCAATTTCTGGGTCTTTACAGTGCAAACGGTACATGTTTGCCGTTGGGCCACCTAAGTCTGAAATAATACCTGTGAAGTTTGGTGCTGTATCACGGATTTTTTCAATCTCACGTAAGATTGAATCTTCCGAACGGTTTTGAATAATACGACCTTCATGTTCTGTAATTGAACAGAACGTACAACCACCAAAACAGCCACGCATAATGTTGACCGAGAATTTGATCATATCAAATGCAGGAAAACGAGCATCACCATAAGTAGGATGTGGCAACCGTGCATAAGGTAAATCAAATACATAATCCATTTCCTCAGTCGTTAGAGGAATTGGAGGTGGGTTAATCCAGACATCACGTTCACCATGGCGTTGCACCAATGCACGGGCATTACCGGGATTAGTTTCAAGGTGCAAAATACGGTTTGCATGCGCATAAAGCACTTGATCATTTGCCACTTCTTCAAAAGAAGGTAAACGAATGACCGCTAACTCTCGTGGTGGTAATTTGTGTTTAATTGCTTTTGATTGCGCAGGCTTTAGTTGAACAATTTGAGTGTCGTCATCTAGTTTATCGCCTTCACGTACAATCGGATTTGCAACAATCTCTTTTTGGAAATTTTGATATTGAGCTAAAGAGTTACCTTTTTCTTTCTCAACCTCACAGCCATCAATATCTTCAGTCATGACATAAGGGTTAATAATTGGATCAACACGCCCAATCGTATCTACGTCATTACTGGCAATTTCAACAAATTTTGCTTTAGATGCTCTGTTATTTTTATTAATAATAAATGCTGTCCCACGAACATCTGTAATCTCGTGGATTTTTTCACCTTTAGCCAAACGGTGCATCACATCAATAATGGCACGTTCACCATTACCATACATAAGCATATCGGCTTTTGAGTCCATTAAAATTGAACGACGGACTTTGTCTGACCAATAATCATAGTGCGCAATACGACGTAAACTACCCTCAATACCACCTAATAGTACAGGTACATCTGGGAATGCTTCACGACAACGTTGGCAATATACTGTTGCAGCACGGTCAGGACGTTTATTTGGTTCATTGTTTGGAGAATAAGCATCATCCGAACGGATTTTACGATCTGCCGTATAACGGTTAATCATCGAATCCATATTACCTGCGGTTACACCCCAAGCAATCGTTGGCTTACCTAAAACGCGGAAGCTTTCAACGTTGGTCCAGTCGGGCTGCGCAATAATTCCGACGCGGAAACCTTGTGCTTCAAGTACACGCCCAATCACACCCGACACAAATGATGGGTGGTCAATATAAGCATCACCACAGACTAAAATAAAGTCACACGCATCCCAGCCGAGTTGGTCCATTTCTTCTCGTGACATCGGCAAAAATGGCGCTGGTTCAAAACACGACGCCCAATATTTGTCGTAATCAAACAGCGCTTTTGGCGCAGTTTGCATGGTATAAGCGGTAGACATGGCTTGCGAATCTCGGCTAGCAGATGAAGGAGAGACATCTAAAGATGAAAGCCGATCATTTTAACATGAATTTCATTCATTTTCCTTGTTTATAAAACATACGGAAACAATAATATAGAAATTAATTTGATTAAAGTTTATCCAATATTTTTATTCTCAGAATAAATACGACGGAATAAAATCCGCCGTAGTCTTAACATAATTTATTTATAGGTATTAGAACAAAGCTTTTGGTAAACGAATTTGAATAATCTCGTTATCATCAGCCAGTTTTGCGTTGCGTCCTGTTGAACCAGGGAAGTTATTGTCATTTAGTACCGTGAGCGTTGTACCATTTTCAATAATCACATCTTCAATGGTTTCAAACGGGAAAGCAAACACCTGTCCCGTACCAATATCCCCCGCTCTAGCTGTGCCATACAACATATTCGGGTTAGCAATTTTAATTAAATCGACTAAATCTTCACGGCTTACTAGCTGGCCTGACTCATTCAATTTAATACGAATTAATTTTTTATATCCGCCTAAATTATTCTGAGTTGCATCACGCTCAATAATAATGCCTTCTTTATCATTAAAGAGTTGGAAATCTCCAATGTTGGTTGCCTTACTATCTAGCTGGAACCAATAATATTTTCCTGTATAGGCTTTTTTCTTAATATCGAATTGAGAAATCAGTAATTGTCTTTCCGTTTCCCGAATTGATTTAATTGGCTTTTCTATAAGAGGGTAAAGATACTGCCCATCTGGTGAAATTGCCATACCTTCAAAACCACCACTTTGCTGAACTAGAGGTTCTACAAAATTAATTTGTGCTTTATTAAACTGATTTTGTGGTGAACGTAATTCTTGAGTCGGATTTAACGGATTTGGTAAAGGAATTGGGGCATCTAATAACACACCATCCGCTGAAAAATGAAGTAAATAAGGGCCAAACTCATCCCCAATCCAATAAGTGCCATCGCTAGTACGTTGCATTGACTCTGGGTCAAAATCAGCACCCGTTAATAAACGCTCAGGCGTGTTACCATTCACGATATTAAAAGGAATTAACTTGTTTGGATCACGCAATTGAATAAAGCTTTGTACAGTAACTTGCCCTGTACCTTTGGCTTTAGTTTTAAAATCAGGTTTTAATTTATAAATACGAAGCAAAAAGTCAGAAGAATTATCTTGGGTACCAAAACCATTATCGGCCATTGCCATATAGCTACCATCTTCATTTTTTAATGCAGCCGAAAAACCTTGTACAGGCTGGCCTTTAAATGGCGGATAAATTCCATTTGCACCTTTTACATATGCACCAGAGTCTGGGCCAGCAGCATAGGTTTCTACAGGCAATTTGGCAAAAGAAATTAAAGTTGGTTCGGTAACGTTTTCTGCAGGTGAAGTTTGTTCTTGATCGTTATCATCATTACATGCCGTCAATCCTAAACTGGCACAGCATAATAATGCGACTAAAGTTTTTTTGCTCATGATTTTATACATTTGGTAAAAAATTAAGCAAATTTAATCAAGCTTATATGAAGTTTTTACTTCAAAAAGATGAAATCTTTATGGCGAATATATGACAAACCCAGCTATTCAATACAGTTACAAACTAAATAACTTCATCAAAAAAATTAAAGTTTTGTTGGCTGATATTCTCCAGCAATTGCTGCTTTCAAAAAATTCTGAAAGGTTGGGCATTCCATATGATTTTCGGCTGGACAGACAGCTGCATGTTGTAATCCTTGACTAATAAAATGTAATCGCTTTGCCATTTGCTCTAGCTGTTCAGCTTTATCTTTTAGTTTTTGACGGTCAAGATCAGGCCGACCATCTTGTCCAAACATAGTAGCGATCTCATTTAAAGAAAATCCGGCAGCACGTCCTAAAGCAATAAGTGCCAGTTGATCAAGCACCTGCTTACCATACTGCCGACGTAAACCTTGCCGCCCAATTGACTTAATTAACCCCTTCTCTTCATAAAAACGTAGCGTAGCTGTTGTGACTTTTGCCTTCTGAGAAACTTCACCAATATCCATAACATCCTCTTGACTTCAAGTGAACTTGAACTTGCACAATAAATTTATCACGTTTCATACGTATAAAAGGAAGGTGTAAAAATGAATACCTCCACATTATTCTTTCAAGCTTTATGTCTTGGTGTTGGTGCAACAGTTATTATGGATATATGGCTGTTAATACTAAAAATATTTAAGATCCCGACTTTAAATTTTTCCTTTCTTGGACGCTGGGTAGGTTGGATATTTCAAGGAAAACTCATCCATCAATCTATCGCTCAAAGCCCTCAAATTAAGGGTGAATATTTATTGGGCTGGATTGCTCATTATAGTGTCGGGATTATTTTTGCATTGAGCTTTCTTGTCATTGTCGGCTCAGATTGGCTCATTCATCCTCAGTTTTACTCAGCACTAATCTTTGGTGTAGTCACTGTTCTAATTCCCTTTTTTATTATGCAACCGGCCATGGGTAGTGGTTTTGCTTCGTCAAAAACCCCGCACCCTTTTCTGAACTGTCTAAAAAGTTTACTGAATCATAGCTTTTTTGGCTGTGGTTTATATCTCACTGCAAAAATATTTCAAATTTAGATAAAGAGGAAATTATCCATGAAAACTGTTGCCATTATTTACTATAGTCGCCAAGGACATACCCAATTTATTGCTCAGCAAATTCAAACTGGTATTTTAAGCCATCAAGATATTGAAGTAGATTTACTTAATGCTGAAGATCTTATCGAGAGCCCAGAAATTCTTAATCAATATGATGGCTTAATTTGGGGATCTCCTACTTATTTAGGTGGCGTATCTTCCAAATTAAAACAACTCATGGATGCAACAGGGCCATTATGGAAAAAGCAGAATTTTAAAGGAAAATTAGCAGCTGGATTTACCGTTTCCTCTCTTCCCGCTGGTGATAAACAATCGACACTAATTTCGATTTTTACCTTTTGTATGCAACACGGCATGCTCTGGGTCGGCAATCCGATTATGCCTGAGCAGCACCAAGGTATTCCTTATGCTCAAGCAGCCAACCGTCTTGGTTCATGGTCAGGCTTAATGGCTCAGGCTGAACACGGCAGTAATGCCGATAGGTTTGAGGAAGGAGATATTAAAACTGCTCAACAATTTGGAGAAAATTTTGCATTGACCTTAAGTGCTTATCAAGGAATATAAAACCATGAAAGCACAGAAACTTTTATTCCTCTTAATTTTATCGGGAATGATGTCTTTTATCGTTTCAGGTATTTCAACTTTTAAAGTAGTAGGACTCAATCATCACTTCGTTTCATTATGGGTATCAGCTTGGATTATTGCATGGATACTGGCTTTCCCAAGTGTATTGATTTGTGCTCCTGTAGCCCAGAAACTCGTTGACCTTGTATTTAAGAATGTTAAAAAAGTACGTCTGTAAGTTAAAACCT
>NZ_JEYB01000052.1:0-24531 GCF_000582255.1 Acinetobacter sp. 1566109
TTTGTCCACTTATTCCAATGATGATGAGAACTGCAGCATTGACTTAGATCGCCAGTGCTCAGTACTGGCTATCATGTAGCTTTTATCGCTTTAGCGCCTTAACTTATTTAAGTGGCGTAACTTGCATAACTTATGCATCCTATTTAGGTGACCTCAGTTATAGTATTCCGTGTCAGGAATCTGTCCACTTATTCCAATGATGATGAGAACTGCAGCAATAAATTATAAAGGCAGGATAGGTGGTTACTTAACCAGCATAAGTTATGTAACTTATGCTAATTCATATTAAAATCACATGAAAGCAATCTTAATTAAAAACTTAGTATGAAAGGGCGTGGTCTTTTGTTTAAAGTGACAATTAACTAAAGGGTTACTTCTTGTATTTAGGAGCATAACCAACTTCTAACAAATAAGAAAAATACTTTCTAACATTATCGCTATCAAGAAGATCACTTGATATCCTTTCCTGAAAGTCTTCTAGAGTCTCTCCACGATGTGCGAAATCATTACCAAATTTTGGATAGTTAGTAATATCACATAGCTTTTTAGCAAAGAATATACATTGCTTAGCTGTCAATTTATAAGTTGGCTCTAAAGGAGCACTTGTACTCGTTTTATTTTGTTCTTTTTCTTCAAACATGAAATGTAATTCTGAAATATTTCTTCCCTCCTTTTTTTGTATATAAGAAACAGTAATATCCGTAAATTTGTTAATTTGATTTAAAGCTACGGTAAGAACCCTTTTTTTAAAGTCTCCCATCTTTTTATATTCATCTTCTATCAATCCGAGTTTTGATCTAAGCTCATCTATAGAAATATATAACTTACCAGTTGATCTCCAACGTATGAGTAACTCATACAGGCGAATAGCATAAATGCTTGTAAGTGGTGAGATTTGTTTAAGTTCATATCTTGTGAACTTTTCTTCAAGTTTTACAAATAAGGGGATAATATCTGGTGCAAAAATTAGTTGGACGCATCCCTCTTCCTTAACATAACCAACTTTTGAAACCCACCTACTTTTGTATATTCCTATTTTTCCAGTTATAGGATCTACTGCTTTATAATTCAAATGCCGTTCAAAAAGATTATCACATGCAGATTGTAACGCTTCATAAGATGCTTGACGTCCTAAATTAAACTGTTTCATGTATTCAGAAGCATGAATCGTAAGTATAGTATCAGAAGTAAGTTCTTTCTCAATTTCTCGAGCAGCAATGATCGCAATTAATATTAGCCTTTGCTCAGATAGATTTAGTGAATACGATGCTTCAACCAAATTATTATCTTTATATACTATGTTACTCATAGGGAGATATATTAAGGAAAATGTTATAAATAGATATATTGACAATACTACTTAACGTCCACAAATGAAAGTATTTTTAATAAAAGAATTTGTCAACTTATGCACAGAATTTGTCAACTTAGAAACAGGAAAAAGTCAACTTATTGGTAGGAATATGTCAACTCAGAAACAGGAAAAAGTCAACTTATTGGTAGGAATTTGTCAACATATACTTCCTGTATCCCTTTGCTAGTCAAGCTTTGAGCAGAGATATAAATAATAAATTTAAATAAATATATATAAATTCAAAAAGACCATTCTTTTGTGGATAACTTTTTTTTAATTTTTTTTTCATGATAGTTGATTACTTCATAAATCACCGTTAAATTATACACAAACAAACTTACGTAACTTACATAAATTATGATTATCTTAGTTGGTGGTGAAAAAGGCGGTGCTGGTAAAAGCTGTTTAGCTCAAAATCTTGCAGTTTACTTACAACAAAGTCAAAGAGACGTCCTCTTATTAGATGCTGACCCTCAAGGAACAACAACAGATTGGGTCAAAGAAAGAGATGAAAACGATGAATTAAATAATATTCCATCAGTACAAGCATCAGGGAATATACGTTCAGTTTTAAAAGATTTAGATAAAAGATACCAAGATATTATCATTGATGCAGGTGGACAGGATTCTGAAGCATTACGTTCAGCAATGACTATAGCTACACATATGTTATTGCCGTTTAGACCCAAACGAAGAGATCTAAAAACTTTAGATCATATGGAACAAGTTTTAAAATTAGCAAAGACAGTAAATCCAAATCTGAAAGCTAGAGCAATTATTACTCAGTGTCCAACTCTTCCTTCTCAAGTTCAAAGAATTTTAGATGCAAAAGAGGCATGCAAATCATTTGGTATTGATGCATTGAATTCAATCACAACAAATCGAAATGTTTATGATGATGCAGATGAAAATGGGCTTTCGGTTTTTGAAGTAAATAGTGATCCTAAAGCGAAAGCTGAAATTGAAAGTATTGCAAGAGAGTTTTTAGGAGTATAACTATGGCTGGTTTAACTGGGCTAAACAAAAAACCTGAACCTACTGAACAAGATAAAATGTTAGATGCATTTATATCTGGTGCAGAAAAGAGGGTAAAGGCTTTAGAATCAAGTGAAAAAAAATTTATTCGTTACACTTTTTCTCTCAATGAAGATATTAGTAAACTAATTGATGAGCTGGTTGTAAAAGGGCAAAATGCAAGAATAAATCGTTCAAGTATTGTTCGAGCAGCTATAGAAAATTTATCGACATATAGTGCAGATGAATTAAAAGAAATATTAAATAAATAAATAAATTAAAAATATCCCACTTTTTTAAGGGGGATATTTTTTATCCAAGTTAAATTTACTGTAAGTCCCCGGTGAACCCTATAGATATTTTTAAATTCAGCTCAGGCTCTAGCAGTGTGGTGGTAATTTATCTATTTGAGTTATTTTATATGAAGGCGTCCTTTTCTGCACAGACACGGATCTAGGCTATTCAGCTTGGCTGACTGAATTGATGTCATGATGTTTGATGCACATTGTCAAATTCTTTATCAAGCGAAACTCTGAATCAATGCTTGTAATTGTTTCACTATGATGAGTTTGAGTCCAGTGAAATGTTGCTTGTTTCAACCGTAGAGCTTTGAATACCCAGTCCATCATGTATCAACACTTTCATACAATGACCACGCTTATTCCAAAACAAGATAACCTCAATGTTGCGATTTGACATGGTCAAAGGCTTTTAGGACATGAGAAAGAGCAGTATAAGTAACTGCTCGCATAGGCACTGTTGCAAATAGGCTGACATGATAAGCTAAATATCTTATTTATTTCGAGATACAGCAGATGAATCCCTTCCATGGTCGGCACTTTCAAGGTGAAATCATTCTTTGGGCTGTTCGTTGGTATTGTAAATATGGCATCAGCTATCGTGAACTTCAAGAAATGCTCGCTGAACGAGGTGTGAATGTTGACCACACCACAATTTATCGTTGGGTTCAGCGTTATGCTCCAGAAATGGAAAAACGCTTACGCTGGTATTGGCGTAATCCTACAGATTTACATTCATGGCATATGGATGAGACTTATATCAAAGTGAAGGGGCGATGGACTTACCTGTATCGTGCAGTTGATCAACGGGGTCATACGATTGACTTTTACCTTTCCGCTAGACGGAACAGTAAATCAGCCTATTGTTTTTTAGGAAAGATCTTCAATACGGTGAAAAAATGGCAAATTCCACGGGTCATCAATACAGATAAAGCAGCGACCTATGGCCATGCTTTATCACGGTTAAAGCGAGAAGGAAAATGTCCAGTAGATATTGAGCACAGGCAGATTAAGTATAAAAATAATGTCATTGAATGTGATCATGGTAAGTTAAAGCGGATCATCAGGGCCACATTAGGATTCAAATCTATGAAGACGGCTTATGCCACAATTAAAGGTATTGAAGTCATGCGTGCACTACGTAAAGGACAAGCATCGTCATTTTATTATGGTCAGCCTCAAGGTGAAGTGTGTCTAATCAACAGGGTTTTCGGTCTCTAAGCACTTTTAAAAAGGAACTTCATCGACTCAAATCTCTATTTGCAACAGTGCCAAATTTTTTTGCCTTTTAATCACGGTTTTTGAAATTAGCCAATAATAATCTCTACAGATGAAATAAATTTATTATAATCATCCTGATAACAAAAAGGATATACCTTGTGCGCCATTCTTATCATATTGAAAAACATTACATCGAACGTGCGGGATGGTTGCGTGCAGCTGTGCTGGGGGCAAATGACGGGATTATTTCAGTCACAAGTCTCGTGGTGGGAATCGCAGCCAGTGGAGCATCTACCCATACTGTACTGGTGACCTGTATCGCCGGATTAATATCTGGAGCTGCATCGATGGCTGCAGGTGAATACATCTCCGTTAAATCGCAACAAGACATTGAAAAGAATGATCTGCAGATGGAAGAACGTGAACTGCAACGCCATCCTGAACATGAATTAAATGAGCTAAAAAATATTTACATACAGCGTGGATTACAACCCGCTTTAGCGCAAGAAGTCGCGCAACAACTGACTGCACACAATGCTTTAGATGCACATGCGCGTGATGAAATTGGTATTTCAGATCATACTTCTGCCCAGCCGTTTCGTGCTGCCTTCTCTTCAGCCATTGCATTTACTGTAGGCTCATTATTTCCTTTAATTTCAATTATGCTTCTGCCTGAGCGATACTTAGAGAAAGGCGTCATGCTGATTGGGGTATTAAGTCTCGGAATTATGGGTGCCTTGGCCAGTTATGCGGGCGGCGCCAGTATTTGGAGAGGTTCGATTCGGGTAATGATTTGGGGTATTATTGCCATGTTATTCAGTGCTTGGATTGGATCATTATTTAATGTTGCGGTGGCATAAGATCCTTTTTTGTATAATCCAAATATTCCCACTCCATGAGGAGTATAGATAATAAGTCTATAGAAATACCTGACCTATCTGACATGCTTTATATCAATAAAGCATGTTGTTCTAGGTGAACAATATGCCTATTTTCTATAGTTATAGATCTAAATCATTTCATTTTTTTAAAAAGCATACTTTTTAATACATTATCTTTGAAAATAAAATGGTGGATTAATGCAGCACAAGCATGTAAACCTACGACTGTAATAAAGAAGTTACCTAAAAATTGATGCATCTGACCAATATATTTAACCTCTCTAACACTGCTCAAAAGTGGCAAATTTAAAGAGAATACTTGGAAGTTATCAGTGAAACTCGATAATGCAAGCCAGCCCGCTATTGGAACGACACATAAACTTACGTAAAGCGTAAATCTGACAATTTTAAATAATTTTATTTGATACGGATTAATGATCTCATTTTGAGGAATACTTCTTTTATAGAGAAAAACAACACTCAACCGCACGAAAAATAGAATAAATATTGAAATTCCACCTATAACATGAATCTGGCCCTGCAAACCTGTTCTTGTTGGATCTCCACTCGTCAAATATACAATTACAACTAAAACAAAGGTAATCCAGTGCATTATTATCATAGGTTTAGGATAATTATTGTTCATATTTTTTTCCTGAATTTTAAATATTGATGTGTGTTGATAAAAACGGAGGCTTTCGCTTGGGAGGATTCTAGACAGCCAACCTGTAAAAGTCCTCTGCCATTTGATTTGGTGTCTTAAAATCCAATCCTTTTTGGATTCTTTGCTGATTATAAAATAGCTCTATGTATTTTGTAATATCTGCTTTCGCTTTTTCCCTCGTTTCATAAGTACGATGGTGTATAAGTTCATTCTTTAATATGCCCCAGAAGCTTTCAATTGGTGCATTATCAAAGCAGTCTCCACGCTTACTCATTGAACCTTGAAAATCATATTTTTCAATCATATTTCGATATACATGACTGCAATATTGACTGCCTCTGTCTGAGTGAACAATTAAGCCTTGTGGCGGTTTTTGATTCCGAATAGCCATTTTAAGAGCATCACAGACCAACTGTGCTGTCATACGTTCATTTAGACTATAGCCAACAACCTGCTTTGTATAAAGATCCTTTGAAGCAGCCAGATATAGCCATCCTTCGTTTGTCCAAATGTAGGTAATGTCACTTACCCACGCGTGGTTTGGAGTGCTCACGTTAAATTTTTGCTCTAATAAGTTTTTGTAGACGGGACGGTTGTGATCACTGTTTGTTGTTCTTTTAAAGCGCTTATGGCGCTTGCAAAAGAGTTTATTGACCTTCTTTATTGTACGTACTGCATATTGGCTAATTTGAACACCTTGAGCGTGTAAATGCTTACTCAGGCGAATATAGCCATAGCTTTCATTGGTCTCCTGATGTGCTATTTTCACCATGATAGTCTGCTGATTTCTTCGAATTTGTTTTTGGCTTAAGCCACTTTTCAACCACTCATAAAATCTTGATACTGAAACTTTTAACAGCTTCGCCATCATGGTGATTGGGTATGTATCTTTATACTGTTTCATGCAGGCGTACCTCACTGACTTTCTTTGGCAAAGTACGCTACTGCTTTTTTTAAGAATTCTCTTTGACAATAGTTCTTTTCTTAAGACACTATCAATTAATAAGTTTCATGATCTAAAAGTTATTATATTACATGTATCTATTATAGTTATAGTCATCTTGTTTTTAGAAGATATTGTTGTTTTTGGTGGAACTTTAGCCAACTTATATGCTGGTATTTCTTCTAGCCTAGTCATATTAGCAATAATTTTTACTTGTAAGCTATTAGATAATGATCATCACAAAGACGATGAATAACTTAAATCGCAAGGACTCATTTATAATTACTCTTTTATTTGAGCATTTAATTGAAGTTAAGATTAGAGGGCACTGTTGCAAATAGAGATTTGAGTCGATGATGTTCCCTTTAAAAAGGGCACTGTTGCAAATAACCACGAATGGTAAGCTGAAGACTGTTTTAGCTAAAGGTGCAGCATATGAATCCTTTCCATGGTCGGCATTTTCAGGGCGAAATCATTCTTTGGGCTGTGCGCTGGTATTGTAAATATGGCATTAGCTATCGTGAACTGCAGGAAATGCTGGCCGAACGGGGTGTGAATGTTGATCACACGACTATTTACCGTTGGGTTCAACGTTATGCTCCTGAAATAGAAAAACGTTTACGCTGGTATTGGCGTAATCCTACAGATCTGAGCTCGTGGCATATTGATGAAACCTATGTAAAAGTGAATGGACGATGGTCTTATCTGTATCGTGCAGTCGATCAACGTGGCGATACCATTGATTTTTATCTTTCTTCTAGACGTAATACCAAATCAGCATATTGTTTTCTTGGAAAAATTTTAAATAATGTGAAGAAGTGGCAAATTCCACAAGTGATCAACACGGATAAAGCACCCACATATGGACGTGCTTTATCACGGTTAAAACGGGAAGGTAAATGTCCACCAGACCTTGAGCACAGGCAGATTAAGTATAAAAATAACGTGATTGAATGTGATCATGGCAAGCTAAAGCGGATCATCAGGGCCACATTAGGATTCAAATCTATGAAGACGGCTTATGCCACAATTAAAGGTATTGAAGTCATGCGTGCACTACGTAAAGGACAAGCATCGTCATTTTATTATGGTCAGCCTCAGGGTGAAGTGTGTCTAATCAACAGGGTTTTCGGTCTCTAAGTACTTTTTAAAGGGAACATCATCGACTCAAATCTCTATTTGCAACAGTGCCACTTCACAGTAGGTCTTGAATACAACTTCTAAGTTCGACATTGAAATACAAGCTGAATTTTAGCCAATTTCACTAGAACTGACTTGAAAAATAATGAGATAAAACCTAGCCTGAGTATATTCGGTTGGGTTTTTCTTATGTGTATTTTTTAGCGAATTGCAAAGAAATTAAATTGGTCAGATCATCGTTATCTTATTGTTATCATATGGACTGGTATTTATATAAAATCAGGCATTTAGTTGAAAATATGTTTTGTAGATTAAAACAATTTAGAGGGATAGCTACTCGATATGACAAGCTCAAAAGAAATTATCAAAGTGCTGTTGCCTTAGCCTGTATATTTTTATGGCTACCTTTATAGGTTTAATTATGAACAGTAAATGTCAACAGACCCTAATTGAATCTGAAAAAGATTATCCTTCTACTTGGGCAGCAATCACAGCTATTGATCCTAAAATCGGTTGTACTCCTGAAACATTGCGTGTTTGGTATCAAAAATATTTAGATCAACAAAATCCTGTCAAAATACAACAGATATCTGATCAAGAAAAAATGAAGGGTAATCCCCCCTAAAATACTAGCTCTTTAAAAGAGGCAGTATTATGCTTTTACAACATGGTGTTTAACTTGAGAAACTGAATTTAAAACAATCTACTGTAACTCTTCCAGACAGATATGAAATTAATCCACCCCTAGCCCCTTAAACACAGCATCTACCGGATCTGCATAAAAGCTGGTCTGGAACTTGGTAAACAGTTCCACAGGAATCGTTGGGATATCTGCCGCACTACTCATTGGCAAAGCAACCTTCTTGGCACCCGCATCAAAAGCAACTTGCAGACATTCGGCAATACTTTCCACCGGTGTCACTGAACCACCCAAGCTCATATCACCCAGTACCACCATCTGACTTTGAACCGATCGTCCTAAGAGGCCAGAAGCGAAAGCCACTAAACTTGGCAGAGCAAGATGGCTGAGCGGGCCGGTATTCTGTAATTCCACCACATGTAAATGGAAATCATGTTCCAGCACCTTACTCCCCCCCGAGATCCGGGATGCATTGGCCTTGAAGTAATCAAAAGCAATCTTGACCTGCTCTTTGGCACTACTTGAATTCCATAAGCCAGATGTCGCCAATTTTCCTGAACCTTTAGTGACTTGAAGTTCTAAGCGGTATAAGCCTGGCATGCCCTTATTACTGAGGCCAATGGTATACAGGAAGCCTGGTTTAGCAGGACCTTCGGGAATAAGTCCACCTCCACCCTGCTCTTTGACTGAGACAAAATGTTCTTCTCCAGAAAATCTGACCAGATATAACTGTCCAGGTATTGAGCCTGAGAGATATAGGCCTCTCTCATCACCGTTTCCATAAACTCAATCAGTAAAAGGTTCCGTTCTAAAGCCCCACAAAAAGCCACCTGGGTCGCCAGCTCATCATCGCCATCACGCAAAGCTTTCCAGAAATCAGGTTCTAAACGCTCCAGGCGCTTGCGAATAGCGGTGGCATTGCGTTGCGCCGAAGCCGCAGTTCTTTTTTGCAGAATATTGTCAATCTGAATGGCCTGATGCCATTGTTCTGGAGTCGCTTCTCGTAATAACAGATCCGCGATCAGCCGGCTTTCACGCACCATCAGGGAGCCACCAATCAGGTCACTGTCATAATGAAATTGTTCTAACATGGCCAATCTCCTATGAGGCCTGATCAAACAGGTAAGACGACAGCTTTTCGATATCTGAGCGTTGTAGTACCAAGGGATATTTCAAGGCATCATCCGCCTCAGCCAGCGTGATCGCGGCCTGATAGCGCTGCAAGGTATAGTGAGCCAGGGCTTTTTTCACCGGAATCTGTAATCTGCCATCAGGCATGCCGAAGTCTTTTTCGACCAGCGCTTTTTGAGCTTCATTCAATTTTGGATTCGGGATCAGCGTCAGTACAATTTCTTCATGCCATTGCTGATCCTGAGCAGGGTCTACTGACTCAATCGCCACCACAACAGGTGTGCGATCAATTCTGGAGAGTAAAAAGTCCTTAAACTGCTTGCTCTGATGGCAATAGGCACGGACATGCCAGCGAAAACCGGTATACACCAGGGTATGTGGGGAAATCATGCGTTCATGCCACTGCGGATTCTGCATGGAGGCATAAATAATTTTGAGACAGCTTTGTGTTCGACAGGCACGCAACACTTCCCTGATGACTTCAGGACGCACACTGCGATCAGGTAATTGAACTGCTGCAAGATTCGGTTCTGGCATCGCAATCAGGGCATGCGATTCACTGACCAAGCCCGAGAGCATATTGAGATATTCATTGATATGCGCTGTAGTCAGTACAGGCTGGAAGCTGGCTTTAGGCACATAACCCTTGACTGAGGGATCATGAATCAAGGCATCGGGGTTATACAGCGTATTATAGCGCTTGATATCCGCAGAAGCCTGTTGTCGACTCAGTCCAAACCAGCTCATCAAACGATTGGTAACCAAACGACCTTCCCAATATGCAAGGAGCTCGATCGCCCGCATCCTAAGAAGCACCTCATGCTTATCTGTCGTCATATACCAATCAGTCAATAAATAGCAGTTTTAAGATTACCCTACAGCAAATATACAGTAAAGATTTTTGACGGTATTTAAAGGTAGTATTGCAATCATCAGATAAAAAATATACTAGTATCCTGATGATAGCCGTCAAAGTACGATCTCTAGCAGATCATGGATCCTGGTATAGCGCGTGAATTGAGCTAAGTTTTAGAATGAGAGCAATATGGGTTTTAGATTTCGTAAAAGTATTAAATTATTCCCGGGTTTTAAAATTAATCTGACCCATAAAGGCATCAGCAGTGCCAGCATTGGCAAACCTGGTGCTTCTCTAAATATTGGGAAAAAAGGTACGCGAACCAGTGTCGGCATTCCAGGTACGGGACTATCTTACTCTAAACACCAACCTTACTCTAAAAAGACCCGTGTTCCACAACCGACATCGCTAGAACACACGGAATATAATCCTCAGAATTTAGAACAACCGAAGACAAAGATCTGGCCTTGGATTATTTTTGGAATATTGTGTTTTATGGTGGGTGCCGTCATTTTTTAGCAAGAACCGCATTGTATTTTAATCAAAAAAAATGCCCAGATGGATGAATGGGCAAACTAAGAAATTAATATCCTTCAGAAACTCCAGCGCAATTCTCGCTACTTTCAGTAAGCGACTCTGGCTCAATCATGAGGGTCTGACTCAATCGAATCGAGGTAAATCGATCCATCACAATTGGAGCAGAAATTATGCTTGAATACATTCTTGGATGATGCTGAAAAGTCTTTGAGTTTTAATCAATAAATAAGAGTATTCATGTCTACCCTCAACTTTACTTATTTTCAGATAGCAACCAATCGAGAGCACTCATTTTTACAATACCATTATAATTTGCTTCAGCCCCTATCGTGTCTAAGGTAAGTAAATATTTGGGATACGAATCAGAAATTTTCTGTAATGGACGTAACTCTCGGCTGAGTGTCTCCTCATTGAGCGTTTCTAATGCCACCTGATAATAAGTTAAATTCTGTAAAGTATCGACAGCAACAAAATCAATTTCATATTCATCAACCCGCCCTACATAGACCGTATAACCTCGTCTGACAAGCTCAAGATAAATCACATTTTCTAAGATATGACCTTGATCAGCATTAGCATCAGGCAACATAATCCGGCGCAATCCGACATCAACTAAATAGTATTTTTCAGAGGATTGTAATAACTCACGCCCGCGTACTTTAAATTGTGCGGCACTATAAAATAACAAACTGTCCTGTAAGCCCTGAATATAGCGTTTTACTGTTTCAAATGAGATTTTAACCCCGCTTGAAACAAAGGTATTTTTAATTTTATTGATGGAAATGGGTGAGCCTGTCACGCTTGCCAAATATCTTGCGACACGCTCGAGAGAGTTAATATCAGCAGTATTCAAACGAGGAATAACATCTTTAAACATTACACTGGCATAGACCGCTTGCAAGTAATCATAGGTTTCCTGCTGACTAGTCATGGCAAGCGTATAGGGGAAACTACTGTGCGTGTACATGGCATACAAATCACGATTGGATAATTGTTGGATGATCGGATTATTTTCAATATGCCACTGTTTAAACTCTTGGAATGACAAGGGTAAAACATGTTGCTCGATATAGCGTCCTGTGAGTAACGTCGCAAGTTCTCCACTTAGAAAGAATGCATTTGAACCTGTAATATATAAATCGATATAATCCCGAACATATAAAGAGTCGACTACTTTCTCAAAATTTGTAACATGTTGTATTTCATCTAAAAAAACATAGTTTTTTTTACTTTTATCAACTTTGGACAATACATAATCATGTAGTTTACGGTAATCGGTGAGTTCTTCAAATTCCATAAATTCGAAGTTGATGGCAATGATGTTTTCGGCTTGTACACCCTGTGCTTTTAGGTCTTGTTGAAACATCGCCAATAAGGTGGATTTTCCAGAGCGACGCACACCTGAAAGTACTTTAATGACATCACGGTCTTGCCATGTATTCAGAAATTTTAAGTAGCCATCACGTCGAATATTAGCGCTTCTCATTATTTACACTTAGAATCTAAAGTTTTAATAAATTCTATCAAATTTTAGAATGTATATGTAAATATATTTAGTTTTAAGAAAAGTTTAAAGGTTAAGTGAAACATTCAAAGCTACTGTAGAAGCATGTAAACATGCAGATCTGATCAAAATCCAAATTCTGTCTTTTTGATTATTTTCCATGTCATGTTATTTCATTGATGCTACGAGTTAACTGCTATATAAATTAAGTGAAAAGTAAATGGAACTAAGATGTTAACTAGAGTGGAACTCATTTTTGTTGTGCTGATGGTCTCAGCCTTAATCCTAATTGCTTATGAAATGCTAAAAGGTTTATTTTAGAGCATCTATACAATTTTTGATCAAAAAAAAAGCCCACAGAGGGAATCTATGGGCGAAACTAAGGACCTTGACGGTCATTCAGAAACTACAGCTAGTTTCTGGTTGTGATTCTGGACTGAATTAAAAATAACCACATTGGCTGAATGTATCAAAAGTTAAATCATGTGATTAATCATTGATACATCTGCAAAAATGAGCTCATCGCTCTGTTGATTAATACAGTAATTCACCAAACAAATCCGCTCTAATCTCTTCCAGACTCAGATCTGATTTCATTCTATTACAGATGGGATGAACCAGCAGACCATTCTCTAGAACACCTTGCCCACCTACGGCTTTGGCAATCCGATGATCCGATTCAGTAGAATCAAGATAGATCAATCCATCACAAATGAGGCAAAAGTTATGATTACCCACCAGAAAATTGTGCTTAAGCAGACTCTTGGTTAATGCCGAAAAGGGGTCGTCTCAGGAAACGGAAAATATAGCACGCTAAGGATTTTCACTCCGACTTCTTTTAACGATATCCAACACGGTATTTTTGCTTAGATTGACCAGCCGACCGACTTGTCGATAAGAGTGTCCAGCAGACACCAACTCCAACACTTTAGGTGCCAGACGATCTGACTTGGTACGTTGACCAGGACGACGACCAAACACAACGCCACGCGCTTGTGCCGCTGCTACACCAGAGCGCACACGTTCACGTAGTAAATCTCCCTCAAACTCTGCTAATGCAGACATCACAGAAGCCATGAGCTTTCCCTGAGATGTGGAAAGGTCAAACTGCAAACCTGTTTGTGCCACCAGAGATACCCCGAAATGCCCAAGATTGTTGACGCTCACTTAATATTGACCAGCGATGCTCGTTGAATATTGACCAGGCATTTAAGCAATGTAGCGTACTACACTGCTGTGGATAAATCGATCAATTGCTGTTGCTTTTTCTTCACTGATCGACGGTTAAAATAACTCTCCTTTCTCTGCTTCTCGTTTCTTTATACGCTGCTTGGCTTCCTCCGTGCTTTGCTTAAAACGATAGGATTCATTACCCGTTTCGATGATATGGCAATGATGAGTCAGTCGATCCAGCAGTGCAGTCGTCAACTTAGCATCACCAAATACATTGCTCCATTCCGAGAAGCTCAAGTTCGTCGTAATGATAGGGGTCGTCTCAGGAAACGGAAAATATAGCACGCTAAGGTTTTTCAATTGCGCGCAATGGCCTAAATTTTCCACCACCTATCTTGGCTTTGCTTCGCCATAGATAATCCCCAGTTAAATTGATGTGCTCCCACCCCAGCGGTGACAGATATTGCAGCAAGGTATCATCGACTGTGCGACCATGCCCTCGTAGGGCGTTAGTCGCTCTCTCTAAATAAACCGTGTTCCACAATACAATGGCGGCGGTCACTAGATTCAAGCCACTGGCTCGATAACGCTGTTGCTCAAAGCTTCGATCTCGAATCTCACCCAATCGATAAAAGAAAACGGCGCGCGCTAATGCATTACGGGCTTCACCTTTATTTAATCCAGCTTGAACCCGACGGCGTAGTTCTACGCTTTGCAACCAATCCAAGATAAACAGTGTGCGCTCAATACGCCCCAGCTCTCGTAATGCCAATGCCAAACCATTCTGTCGTGGATAACTACCGAGTTTACGTAGCATTAGCGACGCTGTGACAGTCCCTTGCTTGATTGATGCGGCCAGACGCAAAATATCGTCCCAATGAGTACGAATCTGTTTGATATTCAGTGTGCCGCCAATCATGGGTTTAAGTGCGGCATAGTCTATGTCTGACTTTGGAATATAGAGTTTCGTATCGCCCAGATCACGAATTCGTGGTGCAAATCGAAACCCTAGCATGTGCATGAGTGCAAAAACATGGTCGGTGAATCCAGCCGTATCGGTGTAGTGTTCCTCGATGCGTAAATCAGACTCGTGATACAGCAGCCCATCAAGAACATAGGTTGAATCACGAACGCCCACATTGATCAGCTTACTGCTAAATGGTGCGTATTGATCAGAAATGTGTGTATAAAATAACCTTCCAGGCTCTGCGCCATATTTTGGATTGATATGTCCTGTACTTTCAGCTCTGCCACCTGCGCGGAAGCGTTGGCCATCTGATGAGGAGGTAGTGCCATCTCCCCAGTTTTCAGCGAAAGGTTGTTTCAATTGAGCATTCACCAATTCGGCCAATGCCGTTGAATAAGTTTCATCACGGATATGCCAAGCCTGTAGCCATGAGAGTTTGGCATAAGTTGTACCAGGACATGATTCGGCCATTTTCGTCAGCCCTAAATTAATTGCATCAGCCAGTATGGTCGTGAGCAATAACGCTTTATCCTTCGCAGTGTCATCCGTTTTCAAATGAGTGAAGTGTCGAGTAAAGCCTGTCCATTCATCGACCTCCATTAATAATTCGGTGATCTTGATATGTGGTAACAGCATTGCTGTTTGGTCAATTAAAGTTTGGGCTGTATCAGGAGCCACGGCATCGAGAGGTGTTATTTTTAGACCAGATTGATTGATCATCGCATCAGGCAAATCGTTGGTCGCTGCCATGCGATTAATGATTGCTAATTTCTGCTCCAATAGTGAAAGGCGACTTTGCAAATATAGATCACAATCAGTAGTAATGGTTAGAGGTAACTCATTGGACTGTTTTAGCTGATTAAATTTATCAGCAGTCACTAAATACTCATCGAAGTCTTTGAATTGGCGAGAGCCTTGTACCCAGAGATCCCCAGCCCGTAGCGAGTTTTTAAGTTCAGATAACACACATATTTCGTAATAGCGGCGATCAATACCATCATCGGTAAAGACTAGTCTTGCCCACCGTTTTTTGATAAACGCTATTGGAGCATTAGAGGGGATTTTTCGTGTATTATCAACATTCATGCTGCGGAGCAACTCTACAGCGGCAAGCATATCTTTTGCTGCTGGGGCAGCACGCAATTTAAGTATGGCAAGAAGTTCTGGCGCGTAACGGCGTAAAGTTGCATAGCTCTCGCCAATTCGTGGTAAAAAATCAAAGTCTTCGGGTTGCGCCAGTTTTTCTGCCTCAGTAATACTTGCTGCAAAAGCATCCCATGAAATAACAGTTTCGATGGCGGCAAACGGATCACTGCCATTTTGCTTGGCATCTAGCAAGGCTTTCCCGATAAGCCCATACAAACGCACTTTGTCGTTGATCGCTTTACCTGATGATTGAAATTGTTGCTGGTGTTTATTTTTTGCGATAGCAAATAGCTTTCCAATAATGCGATCATGCAGGTCAATAATTTCGTCGGTGATCGTGGCCATACTCTCCACAACGATTGCTACCAAAGTGGCATATCGACGTTGAGATTCAAATCTGGCCAAATCAGCAGGAGTCATTTGCCCACCTTCGCGAGCAATTTTCAGTAAGCGATTTTGATGAACGTGTTTTCCAATGTCTTCAGGTAGATCGATGGCTTGTAAGCACTTCAGCCGCTCAATGTGCTCAAGCATGTACTTTGAGTTTGGTTTAGCTGGTGACTGTCTAAGCCACCCCAATATTGTCAGTTTGCTGCCCTCTTTACGGTTCAGCAAAGCATCTATATTTTGACGATGAGTTTCTGAAAGTGAGCTCGTCAAAGCAGTATAAATTATGCGGTTGGCAGATGTGATTGCTTCTGCGCAAATACTATCAATTGCATTTATAGCTGGCAAAAGGACTGATTTTTGTCGTAAATTTTCAACGAGAGTTGTGGCTAAAATAAGACCTTTATCTGTCTGAAGGGACAAATCCACCATCATATTGACCGATTGCCGATAGTCACTCAAGGTGAATAGTTTGAACCCAAAAACTTTTTTCAATTCGGCAATATGTTCTCGTCTTGTTTGCTCGCGCTGACCATAATCATTCCAGCAGTCCACTGATATACTAAGTTGAGCAGCCATCATGAAAAGTAAGGGTTTGAATGGTTCGTCGTTAATACCCAATATCACTCCAGGGTAACGCATGTAGCAAAGTTGAATTGCAAAGCCTAGCTTGTTGGATGCCCCTCGATGTTGATGGACTATGGATTTATCAGAATCACTCAGAGTGTAATGCTGAAGCATAAAAGCTCTATCATCTGGAATTTCGAACAGGCTTCCCAATTCCGTGGACGACAAAATAGAATGGCGCGGCATGGCTCATTAGTCCCAAATAAACTAAACTATTAAAGGTACATTATTTTGTACCGCCACGCTTAGCTTTGCGCTGCAATTTCGCAAGGAGGTTCAATTGGGACAGAATGCGGCCATTTATTGCCGAGTATCAACGAACGATCAGTCCTGCGAACGACAGGAATATGACCTACGTGCCTACGCCAATCGTTGCGGCTACGATGTTGTCGGTGTTTGGAAAGAAACTGCATCAGGCAGTAAGGATGAGAGATTGCAAAGAAAATACTTGATGACCATGGCGCAATCTCGTGAAATCGATGCCATCTTGGTGACGGAATTGACACGCTGGGGCAGAAGCACCGTGGATCTCGTACAGTCATTACAAGATCTTGGGCATTTCGGGGTATCTCTGGTGGCACAAACAGGTTTGCAGTTTGACCTTTCCACATCTCAGGGAAAGCTCATGGCTTCTGTGATGTCTGCATTAGCAGAGTTTGAGGGAGATTTACTACGTGAACGTGTGCGCTCTGGTGTAGCAGCGGCACAAGCGCGGGGCGTTGTGTTTGGTCGTCGTCCTGGTCAACGTACCAAGTCAGATCGTCTGGCACCTAAAGTGTTGGAGTTGGTGTCTGCTGGACACTCTTATCGACAAGTCGGTCGGCTGGTCAATCTAAGCAAAAATACCGTGTTGGATATCGTTAAAAGAAGTCGGAGTGAAAATCCTTAGCGTGCTATATTTTCCGTTTCCTGAGACGACCCCGAAAAGGCCTTGGGCTTTGACCGAGAAATTGGACTAATCGACTCCACATATCCCACCACATGCTTGACGACTGCATCATCATAACCACCCAAAAATCTTTCGACATAAAACTCGTTAAAGTTTATGTACTTGAAGGCCTTAGACATGGACAGAATAAAGGTATTCAGGCATTCCTCATCATCAAAATCAACCTCCATTTCCAAGCTTAAGCAAATAAAGGCTTTATAGACAATTTGTAGCCGATCATAGCCCTTGATACCACTGCCGAACTTGCCGACCGTTTCGGTGGTCGCCACGGGGAAATTGGCGATCAAGAACTCAATACTACGGCGTACCCGGGTGAAGTCCTTGAAACTAATCTTTCGATGATGAATCTGCATGCGGCTTTCATGAATTTCATACACAATTGAAAACCATGCAAGAAAAGAAGTAATCTGAAAACTCTGATCCTTATAAAAATATAAGTATGGATGTAAGCCCAAACTCGGAACCCCAGCATTTTTTACAGGCGTCGCTATTCTGCAAAGAATGGTCAACAGATGCGACATTAGGTTTTCAACGCGCTCCCCCTGATTCAGACTCATAATATTATGAATCTGATCACCCGCAATGATATTCATCAGCTCATTGACCAGGCCAATTTTTTTGCCATGACTCATTTCATTGTCTAATAAAATGGTCGAAAAAAGTAACTGGTGGATCCTCTCCCCTAACTCAATCAACTCATTTAAACGTGTATATTGGAGCTCTTCTAGGTTAGATTTATTGTCATTGATATAACAACAGGCATAGATCGCATAATACGCGTCACTACCGCGATTTCTTAGGTGATATTCCTCATATTTATCTAAACGTTTAGTATCTGAGTTAATAGATTGAAATACCCGTCGCGCATCTTCCGGAGTCCCCAGTACCTGCCGGAAACTGATTTTAATATCGCCTAATTTCGATTTTTTTTTCTGCAAATTCGGCATCAGTACAAATTTTTTGAAAATCAGCAAGATCTCCTAAATAATTGCGGAGGTAACGAATATCTTGTTTTTGTTGATCATTGAAATTAGGTGCTTGAGGGACTTGCTCATCCGCAAAATATCTATTGATCCACGCATAGATACAGGAAAGACGATGTGCTCCATCAATAATGTAAATATTGCTGTGTATATCTTTCCAATACAAAATGCATAAATTGATGTTTTGATCTTCTGTGCAATCCTCAATAAAGTTTGCAATTTCTTGCACGCTCCAACATTCCGTAGAACGCTGGTTATCCGCCTTAAATAAACATTTGATGATTGGATGCTTTTCAAAATCAGTCAGTGTCACTTCAAAATTGTCACGCTGCATTGAAGGTGACATTTCTTCTGGCAACATGACTTTACGCTGAATAATATTGGTCAATAGTCGTGTAGAACCCATTTCTTATTCTCTCCAGGCAACACTTTCCTACTTTCGCTCAAGTACGAAATTTGAAAATGTATATAGTTCGATTTGGTTAAAGCTGTGAATTAAATGACCGTCAATATCCAGTCAGCGCTAACAAAAGAGACCTAAGAGAAATGGGGGGATTAGAGAACGTAATAAATCATAAAAAAGCCCCGATTGGAGAAAAGGGGCTTTAAAGATTGTATTATACCATTGAAAAATAAAGAAAAAAATATAAGAATTTCGTATAAGGTGTATTATGTTAATTTTAGGAAAGGCTCTAGACTAGTAGAATGATTATGTTAGTCTAGAGCCATATAATTAACATTATTGAAGTATTTTACATGGCAATTTTTCGACATTCTTCTGCACACTGACGGCAAGCCTCAGCACATTTTTTACAATAATCATGTGAATGTTTTTCACACTCTTCCGCACAATATTCACAGATCTTAGCACAAAGCTCACAAATCTCTTTGAGGAAAGGTGAGTTATGTTGTTGCATACGCACACATAACTGACAAATATCTGCACATTCTAGACAACGTTGAATACATTCACGCATCATCTCTAAATCTTTTTCTTTTAAACAAGAAGTTGCACATTCAGTACAAATAAGTGAACAGTTTGTACATGCAGAAATACACTTTGAAAATTCCGTATTAATCATTTTTTACTCTCAACTTATATAATCAAAGAAATAATTAAAACATAATTTTTTTCTACTAATTATTTTAAATTATTAGTAAATGTAATACATAATGTTAATTTATATGAATAATGTTAATTTTAACTAAATCTTATTTATATTCCAAATGGCTTTGTTGCACAAAGATTTGAAAGGCAAAGCGCCCCTAATTGAGCCAAATTTAAGGCGTAACTTGGGTAAGTGGTCGACCTAATTCCGTAAATCTGTTGAGGACTGCTACACGTGCATGAACCTCATTGACTTGGCTATCAAAGCTCCTTGCACTGAGTTTATCTCTTAATAATTTGATGCAGTGCATTTTAGTCTCAACCAAACTTCGGCGATGATAGCCTGACCATTTTTTCCATAGTGTCCTACCTAAACGTTTAATTGTTCGAAGTAATTCATTTCGCTCTAGCGAGCTACTCTTTGTATCTTTCCATGGTTTCGCATTTTTTCTAGGTGGAATCACCGCATGTGCTTGCCGATCTGCAATGACCTGACGGCATTGCTTGGTGTCATAAGCTCCATCGGTATAAACAGAGTCAATCTGCTCATCTTGTGGAATCTGATTAAGTAAATCACCAAGCACCTGTGAATCACAGACATTATTGGTTGTGAGCTGAATAGCGCGTATTTGTAGGGTTTTAGCATCTATACCAATATGAAGTTTACGCCATTGGCGACGATATTCAGCTCCATGTTTCTTGCGTTTCCATTCGCCCTCACCTAGAAACTTCATCCCTGTAGAGTCTACGAGTAGATGCAGCCCATCGCTACTTTTTTGGTAGCTGATTGCAATATCAATATGCTTTTGTCTTCTACAAAGCGTACTGTAATCTGGTGCGGTCCAATTTAATCCGCAAAGTTTAATCAGACTTTGCACAAAGCCAGTGACCATACGTAAAGATAGACGGAATAAGGATTTAATCATTAAGCAGCATTGGATGGCTGCGTCGGAGTAGGTTTGATTTCGCCCTTGTTTGCCTTTTGATGGAGCATACCATTGCGTAGCAGGATCAAACCAAAGGGCAATATTTCCGCGATTAATGAGTGCTCGGTTATATGCGGGCCAATTGGTTGTGCGGTAGATTTTGTGTGTAGGCTTCTTCATTTGAAAATTATATCGCTGAAAAAGCCTTTACAGATAGGTTTGTGCAACAAAGCCGCTGGAAACTAAAAGTAAGGCACCGAGGACAATTGCAATATCAGCCAGGTTGAAGGCCGGCCAATGCCAGTCTCGCCAATAGAAATCAAAGGAATCCACAACATAGCCGCGAAAGACCCGGTCAATCAGGTTGCCCATGGCGCCACCGAGGATAAGACTGTAAGCGATGGCTTCTCCTTTATGACGATTTTCAAGGATCAGCTTGATCAGAAAAATCGAGACCACTACCGCGATTCCGATAAAAAAGTAGCGCTGCCAGCCTCCACCATTCGCAAAAAGACTGAATGCGGCACCGGTATTCCATACGTGTACCCAGTTAAAGAATGAGGTCACTGAAATAGACTCGCCATATGCCATTGATTGTTGCACCAGCCATTTTATGGCCTGATCAGACGCTGCCAGCAGGCCCGATATGGACAACAGAGCGTACGGTGACAGATGTTTGCCAAAAATGGACATTGCTTAATCCTTGAGCGCCAGAATGCGTCTAGCACCGTTAAGTACAATTACCCCCGCGATGGTGCCGATAATCAGATCCGGATAATTGGACCCGGTCCACGCGACCAGAGCGCCGGCGGTGATGACCCCCAGGTTGATCACCACGTCGTTGGCCGAGAATATCCAGCTTGCCTTCATGTGCGCCCCGCCCTCCCGATGTTTGGATATGAGCAGCAGACAACTGGTATTGGCAATCAATGCGACGAATGCGATAGCCATCATCACCAGCGATTCAGGCTCACTACCGAATACAAAGCGTCTCACCACCTCTATGAGTACGCCCACAGCCAAGATCAGTTGCAGTACACCAGCAAGATGCGCGGCACGTACCTGCATTTTCACGCTATGTCCAACCGCATAAAGGGCAAGCCCGTACACCGCCGCATCGGCAAAATTGTCCAGGGATTCTCCAATCAGGCCAGTGGACCGGGCGATCAGACCGGCAGTCATTTCCACCACGAACAGAAGTGCATTGATGCCGAGCAACCAGCGCAGGGTCCCGGATTCTTGCTTAGCAGAAGCTGCCGAAAACTCGGCGGCCTTGATGGTCTCCGGATTTGCAGCGACGGTTTCCTGAAGCGAGGCGCCTAGCCCCAAGGTCTTCAGTTTCGAGGTGACGGGCTCGACCTCACCGTCATGCACGACCTTCAACCGGCGGTTCGACAAGTCGAAGGACAGTGCCCGAATCCCCTCAACGCCGTTCAGGGCCAGGCGAATCATGCGCTCTTCTGATGGACAGTCCATCTTCGGCACGGCATAAACACTGACCCATTCCCCCGACGCATCGGAGGAGGCCTGCATATCGGTATCCGACGCAGGCCTTGCATGGTCGCCACAGGGGCCTCCGCAGTTTTTACTCATGATATGACTCCACTTGAATGTGATCGGGTTTTCATTTAAAACTATATAGTAGCTATAATGTCAATAGCGTAGAGAATCCGTTGCGGAGGAACCCGATGCGTATTGGTCAGTTGGCACAGTCAGTAGGGGTAGATACACAGACGATCCGCTTCTACGAACGGCAGGGCTTGTTGCCGCCGCCTGGTCGGCAGGAGAACGGTTACCGTGTCTATACCGAGAAACACGTTGAGCGGCTGGCCTTTATTCGTCGCTGCCGCATCCTGGATCTGTCACTGGCAGAAATTCACGAACTAAAGCGCTATCAGGACGACCCTCATCAGTCCTGTACCGCTGTCAATGCCTTGCTCGATGATCACATCTCTCATGTGCGCTCGCAGATAACCGCTCTACAGGCGCTTGAGAAACAACTCGTTTCACTAAGAGCGCGTTGCAACGATGACCGGGAAGTTAAGGCGTGTGGGGTTCTTGCTGGAATTAGCGAGGGAAGCATGCATCAGCAGTAGGTTGGAGTGCCAACCAGATAATCCGATGAGATGCCGGTTTGCCTCACTCTCATGCAAAGGTAAGATCAACCATTTAATCCGCTTACCCTATTTTTTTTTGCTTTCACCTTATCCAAAATTCACCACCCCATAATTGAAAATATTTTGAATTATAAGCCCTTAGGGTGCTCATAATCCATAAATCAATTTCGAAGTTCTTTGTTGCATAAAGCCTTTAAAGATTGAGTTTTCCTAAGCAACTCAAATTTAAGTTACAACTCGGGTATTAGGTCGGCCTAATTCCATAAATCTGTTGAGGACTGCTACGCGAGCATGAATTTCACTCATCTGACTAGGAAAGCTTCTTGCCATTAATTTATCGCCTAATAATTTGATGCAGTGCATCTTTGTTTCGACCAAACTTCGGCGATGATAGCCTGACCATTTTTTCCATAGTGTTCTACCTAGCAGGGTTTTAGTATCTATACCAATATGAAGTTTACGCCATTGGCGACGATATTTCGGCTAATGCTTTTTACGTTTCCATTCACCTTCACCTAAGAACTTCAAATCCGTGGAATCAACGAGTAGATGCAGTCCATTGCAACTCTTTTCATAGCTAATTTGAATATCAATATGCTTTTGTCTTCTGCGAATGGTTGAATAATCCAGAGCTGTCCAATCTAATCCGCAAAGTTTAATCAAGCTTTGGACAAAGCCAGTCACCATGCATACAGAAAGACGAAATAAGGATTTAATCATGAGATAGCACTGAATGGCTATGTCAGAATAAGTTTGATTTCGACCATGTTTTCCTTGTGACTGCGAATATCATTGAATCTTAGTATCAAACCAAATTGTAAAATTACCATGATTGATCAAAGCATGATTGTAGGATGACCAATTCGGTGTACGATAAATTTAGGTGTAGGCTATTGCTGTATAAGACCTTATCGGTAGGTTTGCGCAACAAGGCCTCAAAATCCCACCTTAAAATGCAAATAGCAAAAAAACTCTACCATTCGATTGATTTCATTTTAGAAGTAATGAAATTAGTATCTGTTTGTAATGATATTTTATAAAATTCAATATTAGATCTGCAGAGAAAAACTTATCAAACTAAGTATTGGCTAGTCTTTTTCTTCGAAAAACTTATCAAACGAAGTATTAAGTTAATCTTTTTCTTCAACTTCTTCCTTAAACTCAAACAAATCATTCATCGTACAGTTAAAGTACTTACACAACTTATCGGCGACTGGTAATTCAATACGTACAGCACGGTCATAATACATACTTGTGAGCGTGTTGCGATTGATACCTGTTGCATGCACCACTTCACTTAATTTTAAAATTTTTCTATCGCCCATGAGGCTAGATAACTTACAAGTAATCATATTTAAATTAATTTACAAAAAATAACTTGCTGTGGGTTATTTGAAGTTGTTGCCTGAGTAATACTTTGCTAAAATTAACCTACAGCAGGTTATTACAACTTATAGAAAGTATATTTTATCCATTTCAATTAAATTATAACTTTTTAAATATAAGGATTGAACCTGCATTAGATTTTTTTGTGGAGATGACCGCCGTGTTACCAAATGAGTTATTAATCAGCCAGCAAGCTCGTGACTTAGGAAATCAATTAATTAAAGAAATGAACATCAATAGAAGTTATGGATTGGCTAATTTTCTTGGAGTAAATACTTGCTATGATAATCATCAGGCTGTACTTATTTGGACATTTCAACTGCTAGAAAGAGAACCTGCCTTAAATGAATTAGCAGAAATTAAAAAATATTTTCTTTTAATCTTTCCAGATAGTGTTTATCAATTAGCCTAAGTTATTTTTAAAAATTATTTTTTTTATATAAAAACACTAAATCAAAGAAAACTTTCTTTTAAAATACCTATTAATTCAAATTCATACGATTTACAGAGTATATGAAGCATAAATTCTTGTTCCTGCTTTATCACTCACTCCTACTAGACCTTAGTAAAGACTAAAA
>NZ_JEYB01000053.1:0-24277 GCF_000582255.1 Acinetobacter sp. 1566109
CCAAATTCTGGCTGTCAGTCATGACAGAGCTAAAAAATCGAGGAGTACAGGACATTCTTGTTGCCTGTGTAGATGGATTAAAAGGCTTTCCTGACGCGATAGCCTCTGTTTACCCTCATACTGATATTCAACTGTGTATTGTGCATGTTGTACGCAATAGCCTGAGATTTGTAAGCTGGAAAGACTACAAGGCTGTTACGTCGGGTCTGAAAGCGATTTATCAGGCAAGTACAGAGGAAAATGCTTTAAAGTCCCTAGACATCTTCTGTGATCAATGGAATCACCAGTATCCCAAAATTGGAGAATCCTGGCGGGCCAATTGGGAAAATATCCGAACGATCTTTAGCTATCCAGCCGAAATACGTCATGCAATTTATACAACAAATGCGATTGAGTCGTTGAATAGCGTAATACGCCATTCAACGAAGAAAAGGAAAATCTTTTCATCTGATGACTCAGTAAAGAAGGTCATTTACTTAGCAACATCAAATGCTGCGAAGAAATGGACGATGCCAATTCAAAATTGGCGTTTAGCAATGAATTGGTTTACGATTCAGTTCGATGATCGATTAAAAGATCATTTATAAAAAATGGAACTTACACAAAATAATTTACAGGCTCGGGTTAACTTTACGGGTTTCTAACCAATACTTCCAAGTATAAGTTGGCCATAAAGAAAAGTTTTTCCCATCGGCAGCCTGATACCAACTATTACAACCGCCTGCTTGCCATACGGTACCTTGAAGTTGTTTCTGTATTCCTTCATTGAAAGTATCTTGGACTTCAGGTTTAATTTCTACAGCTTGTTGACCAGATTTATCTACGAGTTCAACAAGTTGTAAAATATAATTAACTTGAGACTCAATCATAAAAATAACCGAGTTATGTCCTAAAACAGTATTTGGTCCAAGCAGTTGGAATAGGTTAGGGAAATTCTTGGTCACTATTCCATAATAACTTTCTGCACCGTTCTTCCACGCCTGCTTTAATTCAACTTGGTTACGACCAATACAAGTAAAATCTTTTAAGTAAATTCGGGGATCTGTAATAAAGCCAGTCCCATAAATCAAACAATCGATAGATCTTTCTTTTCCATCTTTTGTAATAATGCTGTGTTCTTTAATTTCTTGAATACTATCCGTCACTAATTCCACATTTTTACGGT
The DNA here is from genome assembly GCF_000582255.1 of Acinetobacter sp. 1566109. Taxonomy (NCBI): domain Bacteria; kingdom Pseudomonadati; phylum Pseudomonadota; class Gammaproteobacteria; order Moraxellales; family Moraxellaceae; genus Acinetobacter; species Acinetobacter sp. 1566109. Next base: position 1,166 of record NZ_JEYB01000053.1, read on the forward strand.
TAAATGTCGGGAAGTATTTATTTGAAATAAGAATACGTTTACAGCCCATCACAAAGTCTGGGGTAAGTTTTTTAGCTAATTCTTTATCTTTTACTTGGAAGCGTATAAAAGCTTCGGCTAGTTTTTGTCCATATTTCATGATTTGAGGCTGAACTATTGGCACAACGCGTGATTCGTTACTCCAATAAAGGCGACTACGATGAATTTGTCTATAAAGATTAGATGTTTTAAATAGAGCTTTACTTAAACTGGAGTATTTTCGCTCATCACGTGGAATAACCCATGCTGCTGTTCTTTGAAAGACATATAGTTGCTTAACATCTTTTGCGATTTCTGGAATATATTGAATCGCACTACCACCTGTACCAATAGATGCGACTGACTTTCCGTTTAAGTCATAGTCATGTTCCCATTGTGAGGAGTGAAAGACTTTACCTTTAAACTTTTCGATGCCACGAATATGAGGGATTTGCGGAATATGTAAGGGCCCAGAGGCAAATACTACAAATTGTGCTTCTAGAGAAGGTTGGTTTGTAAAGTCTAACGTCCATACATGGCGCGTTTCATCATACTGAACATGATTAACTTCATGATTAAATTTACAGTAGTTTTTAATTTGATATTTTTGGGTTATATCTTGAATATAATCAAAAATTTCCGGTGCTTCCGCATAACGTTTTGACCAGTCAGTTTTAGGTGCAAAAGATAAAGAATACATATGTGACTGGACATCACATGCAGCTCCCGGATATCGATTTTCTCGCCATGTTCCACCAACATCATTAGATTTTTCTAAAATAAGAAAATCTGTTTGTTGATTCTGTAATAGGCGAATAGCCATTGCAAGGCCACCGAATCCAGCACCAATAATTGCGATTTTAGTTTTTTGAATAGCGTTTTGTTTTGCACTGAGCATTGTAAACCCTGCATATGCTGTAAAGAGGATTGTAGGCAAGCCTAACGTTTTTTGATCAGTTTAAACATGATTGTATCGACGTGAAAATTGATAGATTCGGCAATTAATTTTATTACTTCTTTATAGTAAAACATTTCAGTCTAGAGAAATTGATTGAAGAATGAAACGATCGGCACTTGGTTTAATCTATTTAATTCAAGGAATGCGCAATGCGGGCATTGATGTCGACTCACGTTTGGCAGATATCGGTATTAAAGTAGATTCCTTGGACCCCAGTTCAACAATTCATGACAGTTTAGAATGGGATATTCAACAAATTATTAGTGAAAATGTTGATCCTGAAAAAGGATTATTCATTGGACAGCACTATGCATTAGCAGGTTATGGCCCTTTGTTAATGCTACTTGTAACAAGTCAAGATATACAAACCGCCTTAGAAAAAGGTATAAAGTATCAAAAACTTACTCATTTATTTGGTACTTTGAGCTTACAAGAAACTGAAAATCATATTATTTTGAACTATTTACCTGTTGATTTAAAAACAGAAAACGGTTTACTTCGTGCCCAATGTGAAATTTCGGGGACTTACAAGTTTATTCAGGATATTTATACCATGATGGGCTTAACCATGCCTCATATGCGTATAGATGTACCGTTTCCCAAACCAAATAATACAGATACCGTTGCTCAATATTTCTCATATTATGGAGATGATCTGCATTTTAATTCTACACATGCAGCATTTAGCCTAAGTAAGAATGTGCTTGGAATAAAAATTCCTTCAGCAGATATCATTACTCATCGTATCTATGAAGCTAAATGTATTAAAGAAATAAAACGATTAAATGAGCAAGATCATCAAATACCACCCATTATTCAATATGTGCAAGATTATCTAGAGCTACAACAAGGAATTATCCCGAGCATGGCGGAAACCGCTTTTGCTTTAAAAATGCCTGAAAGGACATTAAGGCATCAATTGCAGCAGCTTAATACGAGTTATAAACAAATTCGTGAACAGATTATTAAGAATAAGGCGCTTAAACTTATGGAATATAAAGAATATTCAATAGAGGTTATTGCTGAATCGCTTGGCTATTCTGAACCTGCAGCTTTTAATCATGCATTTAAAAGATGGTTTGGGCAGAGTCCTCGGCAATATGGAAAGGAGTTTTACTGAGCATAACTCTTGATGCTAAAAGCTAATGTGGTCGGACAAAATGTTCGCTATACTCTCTTCAGTTAAAATTGAAATAAAATGATATGTTAAATTTAAAATCTTCTCATAATACTGCATTTACCCCTTCTTCCCCAGCAGAGCGCTATGCTGAGGCATTGGCTTCAGGCCAGTTTATGGCAGATGAAGCACAAGCACAGGCAGTGCAAGAATTAGATCGTGTATGGAAAGAACTTTTAAATCGTTATAAAGCCTCTAAAAAAGCTTTCCGTCGTTTCCGCCGTCAAACCTCACCAAAGGGTGTATATATGTGGGGCGGTGTAGGGCGTGGCAAAACTTGGCTTATGGATCAATTTTACGAGTCTGTACCATTTCGCCGTAAGACACGTATGCATTTCCATCACTTTATGCAACACGTTCATAAAGAGTTAAATAAACTTTCTGGTCAACGTAATCCACTCGATATCGTGGCTGATCAAATTTATAAAGATGCTGTTGTTATTTGTTTCGATGAGTTTTTCGTTTCAAACGTAACAGATGCAATGATCTTGAGTGATTTATTCCAGAAGTTATTTGTTCGTGGTGTGACGCTCATTGCAACTTCAAACATTGCACCAGACGGGTTGTATAAAAACGGAATTCACCGTGATCGTTTTATTCCTACAATTGAAATGGTTAAAAAGAACTGTGTCGTTTTAAATGTAGACGCAGGTGTGGATTATCGTTTACGTGTTTTAAAACAAGCTCAATTGTTTAAATCACCACTGGGCAATGAAGCTCAAAACTGGATATCAGAGCGTTATACAGCTTTAACTCATACTCAAACGAATTCTCATGAGCCGATTGTGATCAATAACCGTGTTGTTGAAACGTTAGGTCACACAGAAGATGTTTTATGGTGTGAGTTCTCTGAACTTTGTTTAAAGCCGCGTAGTCCTGCAGACTTTATTGAAATTGCCAATATTTATAATACGGTTCTGGTGAGTAATGTTCCACACTTAACTGACTTCTTGTCAGAAGGTACACGTCGTTTTATTTATCTAGTCGATGAATTTTATGATCGTGGCGTGAAGTTACTTTTAACTTCTCAAGACAGCATTATTGATATCTATCAAGGCGAGAAATTGGCTTTTGAAATTGAGCGTACTCGTTCTCGTTTGTTAGAAATGCAATCAGATGAGTATTTGCATTCTGAGCATCGTCATATTGATGCTACTAAAACTTCTTAAGAAATAAGATATAAAAGAGCGCTCTAAATAGGGCGCTTTTTTTACAACAAAAATAGATAAATTTAGCTAAATAATACTTTTTCATTGTGCAAAGTTTGATATAACTAAATACGCTTTAGAAAAAATAAGATAGTGAAACTTTTTGTATGTTAACAAAAAGTCTAGTTTCAGTATCTTTCAATATTGAATAAATTGTTGGGAAACCTAGTTAGAATTTTAATATTTTCCTATATAGAAAAATTTATCTTTGTCAATAGTTTTGCAAGGGAAAATGCTTACTATTTAGGAATGTGATATTAGTATTCAGCTTAATTTAAATCGGTATACTAGGTTTCTCTTGGTATAAAAAGTAGCAACTTCAGGAAAGACAATGACTGCACGTATTCAAAAAGGCAAGTTAGCGATTGCTAAAGAACTTTACGATTTTATCGAAAATGAAGCTTTACCAGGTTCTGGTTTAGATAGTGAAACTTACTGGAAGAACTTTGAGCAAGTTGTTGTCGATCTTAGCCCAAAAAATAAAGCATTATTGGCTAAGCGTGATGAATTACAAGCAAAAATTGATGAATGGCACCGTAATAACAAATTTGAATTAAGTGCTTATAAAGCGTTTTTAACTGAAATTGGTTATTTATTACCAGAAGTTGAAGATTTCCAGATTACAACTGAAAATGTAGACGAAGAAATTGCATTACTAGCAGGTCCGCAGTTAGTAGTGCCTGTACGTAATGCACGTTATTGCTTAAATGCAGCAAATGCACGTTGGGGTTCTTTATATGATGCACTTTACGGCTTTGACGTAATTTCAGAAGAAGGTGGTGCTGAAAAAGGGAAGGGATATAACCCTGTGCGCGGCGCTAAAGTAATTGAGTTTGCTAAAAATTTCTTAAATGAAATTTTCCCACTTGCACAAGGTTCACATGCTGATGCAACCAAATATGCAATTGAGCAAAACAAACTTGTTGTGACTTTAAAAGATGGTACTAAAACAGGTTTAGCTCATGAAGCTCAGTTCGTTGGTTTTAATGGTGAAGAAGCAAATCCTTCAGAAGTTGTACTTTTAAGTAATGGCTTGCATGTCATTATTGAAATTGATGCGAATAGCCCAATTGGTCAAACTGATTTAGCAGGTGTTAAAGATTTAACACTCGAAGCGGCGGTTACAACAATTCAAGATCTTGAAGACTCAGTTGCAGCTGTAGATGCAGAAGAAAAAGTTGAAGGTTACCGTAACTGGTTAGGTTTAATGAAGGGTACACTTCAAGAATCTATCGAAAAGAATGGTAAAACAATTGTTCGTGCGTTAAGCAAAGACCGCGAGATTAAAAACTTAATTGGTGGAACAACAAAACTTCATGGTCGTTCACTTATGTTACTTCGTAACGTAGGTCACTTAATGACGAATCCAGCGATTTTAGTAGATGGTGAAGAAATTTACGAAGGTATTATGGATGCATTGGTAACTCCATTGTTATCAGTTGCTGATATCCGTAGTACGAACGAAAATAAAAACTCTCGTAAAGGGTCTATGTATATTGTTAAACCAAAAATGCATGGTCCTGAAGAAGTTGCATTTGCTGTAGAGTTATTTGAACGTGCTGAGCAAGCACTAGGTTTACCAGCGAAGTCTCTAAAAATCGGTATTATGGATGAAGAACGCCGTACATCTGTAAACTTGAAAAACTGTATTGCTGCTGCTAAAGATCGCACTATCTTTATCAACACTGGTTTCATGGACCGTACAGGTGATGAAATCCATACTTCTATGGAAGCTGCACCAGTTGTTCGTAAAGAAGCTGTTAAAACACAAAAATGGATTGCTGCTTATGAAAATCGTAACGTTGCAATTGGCTTGAAATGTGGTTTACAAGGTAAAGCTCAAATTGGTAAAGGTATGTGGCCAAAACCAGACAGCATGAAAGATATGTTGGCAACTAAAGCTGCTCATCCAAATGCTGGTGCTTCATGTGCTTGGGTTCCATCACCAACTGGTGCTGTACTTCATGCGATGCATTACCATCAAGTAAATGTAAAAGCACGTCAAGATCAGCTAAAAGCTGAAGAAATGCTGTCATTAGACGACTTGTTAACACCTCCATTTGCACCTGATACAAACTGGTCAGCAGAAGAGATCAACAATGAGCTTGAAAATAACTGCCAAGGTATTTTAGGTTATGTTGTTCGTTGGGTTGACTTAGGTGTAGGTTGTTCAAAAGTTCCTGATATTAACAACGTGGGTTTAATGGAAGACCGTGCAACATTACGTATTTCTTCTCAACACGTTGCGAACTGGTTACGTCACGGTATTGTGACTCGTGAACAAGTTGAAGAAGTGCTTAAACGCATGGCAAAAATTGTTGATGAGCAAAATGCGAATGACCCATTGTATAAACCAATGGCAGCTAACTTTGAAACAAATATTGCTTTCCAAGCAGCTTCAGACCTTATCTTTAAAGGTTGTGAACAGCCTTCAGGTTATACTGAACCGTTACTACACGCTGCTCGCTTAAAATTAAAAGGTTATACAGGTGACTAATTTAAACCTGTTATAAAAAAAGCCTCTTCGGAGGCTTTTTTTATTTTCGGTATATTTTGTGCTTACAGATAAGGTGTGAATTTATAAATAAAGGATTTCAAGTTTGATTAACTTAAAAAATCTCGATCGTGAGAATTGGCTTCTATGCGCAAAATTATCATTAGATGATTCTCAAAAGGACTATGTTGCACCAAATGTATATTCTATTGCTGAGTCTAAAGTGGAAGAACATTACTGTCCAAGAGTGATCTGTTTTAATGAGGAAGTCGTTGGGTTCCTAATGTATTGTGTGGAAATTGATCCTCCTGATAAGACATTATTCTGGTTGTTTCGATTTATGATTAGCAAAGGTAACCAAGCTAAAGGTTATGGTACCACAGCGTTGCAAATAGCAATTGATGAAATATTTACTAAAGGGGCGAAACGCATACGAACGATGTATAAGCCATCGAATTATGTGGTTGGAAAACTTTATAAAAAATTGGGTTTTATAGAAACTGGAGAATGTGATGAATGCGGTGATATTATTTTAGAGTTGAATATTTCGCTTCAAAAAAACGCTAACTGAAAATTCAAGTTAGCGTTGGAGATAATGGAGCTATATAAATTAAAAGAAATACTAGTTGCTACTTACAATTCCAATTTTAGTAACACCTAAACGCTGTGCTGTAGCCATAACCATCGCTACATTTTTATATTCAGCCATCTGGTCTGGTTTAAGTTTGATCTGGTCTTGATCTTTTTTAGCAACAACACCTTGAAATAAAGTCTCTAGTGCCTTTCGGTCAGAAACCGCTTGGTTATTCCAAAATACTTTGCCTGCTGCATCGATTCTTACATCAATGACTTCAGGTGGCTTTTCATTTGTTGGTGGCGGTGTGCCATTTGGCAAATTAATATTAATCGCATTGTTTGGTGCAGGTATAGTAATAATAAACATAATAATGAGTACCAGCATGACATCAATAAGTGGTGTCATGTTGACTTCCAACATCACATCGTCATCATTATTTGAACCGACATTCATACCCATAAGATTCTCCTTTAAATAGTTATGGGGAGGCTGGAGGGGTAGTAACAAAGGCAATTTTGCCAATACCAGCTTGTTTGGTCGTGCTAATGACCTGATCTATCGCCTCAAAATGAGTAAGCTGATCTCCTCGAATATGTACCTCCGGCTGTGGTCTTTTTTGTGCCACAGCCTGTAATTTTGCTAACAATATTTCTTTATTAGGTACATAACTTTCGTTCCAGAAAATATCTCCTTTCTTATTCACTGAAAGTTGAATATTTTCAGGGGTAGTTGCGTACGGCGTATTTTTTTCTTCTGGCAGTTTCACCGGAACTGTATGAGTAACTACCGGAATAGTAATCAGAAAAATAATAAGTAAAACCAACATGACATCAACTAGAGGCGTCGTGTTAATTGTTCCAATCATTTCGTCTTCATCTTCAGAACCAACACTCATACCCATAATGTTTGCTCCTTATTATTTAATGCTGCGGTTAACTGAATTATTGGTATTAATTTCACCGCTTAATAAAACTGCATGTAAATCTGAACCAAACGAACGGACGTTTTCCATTACTGCTTTATTGCGTCGAGTCAACCAGTTGTAACCAAGTACAGCCGGTACTGCGACTGCAAGACCAATAGCTGTCATAATCAGAGCTTCACCGACAGGCCCTGCAACTTTATCAATAGACGCCTGACCTGAAATCCCGATAGCTGTTAACGCGTGATAGATTCCCCAGACTGTTCCAAATAGGCCTACGAAAGGTGCAGTAGATCCAACCGTTGCTAAAAAGGCTAAACCGCCACCTAAATGGTTTTGTACTTTTTCAATTGCACGTTGTATTGAAATGCTCACCCAAGTATTGAAGTCAATACGTTCTAGTAAAGAACCGCCGTGTGACTTAGTTGAGTTAATACCTTTTTCCGCAATAAAACGATATGCGCTACTTTGTTCTAAACCATCAGCAGCATTATCTAGAGAAGTAGCCTCCCAAAAACTTTTTTCTGCCTCTTTACCTTGGCGTTTTACTTTTGCTTGTTGTAAGAATTTAGAGACAATGATGTACCACGTACCAATAGACATCAGTACGAGTATAAATAGGGTAGACTTAGCAACTAAATCACCTTCACGCCAAAGAGCTTCCAGACCATAAGGGTTTTTAACAGTTTCACTGGTTGCAGGCTTTGGAGGTGGAGTCGGTGTATTTACGTTTGATGTTGCTTCTGTAGTTGCGGTTGCAACAGGAGCATTGCTCGTTTCTTCTGCAAAAACTGTACTTAATGGGAGCAATGAGCATGCTGCGATTAAACTTGCAGAAGCGAAACGTACGAGTGGTTGAGTTGATTTTTTCATCATATTATCTCCAATATTTTTAATTTCTTACTAATTCAATTGTTTATTCAATTACGAATGGATATTCAATTTCATACCAGTCCTGCTGAGGCACGCCATCTTTCATTGCTGGTTTGAATGTACATAAGCTGTAAGCTTTAGTTGCCGCTTTGTCTAAGGTTTTACTGCCACTCGATTTTTTCACTTTGGCATCAATAACTTTGCCGGATGTATCAACTAAAACACGTATACGTACCGTACCTTGTTCTTCATTCATCAGTGCTTCGCGAGGATATTCCGGTTTTTCACAACCTGCGGAACCTTCTGAAACGCCACGAGTCACGCCAGTTGGTTTAGGTGCTGGTGCAGCAGCCGCCACTGGAGCGGGTGCAGCAACAGGGCTCGGAGAAAGAGTACTAGGTGCAGCAGGAGCTGGAGTAGCGACTTTAGTCGGTTGAGCTACCGGAGTAGTTTTTTGTACCGGTGTCGTTACTTTTTCTACCTGTTTAGGCGGCTCAGGAACCTTGGCAACCTTTTCGACCATTTTTGGCGGCTCCGGTGGTTTTTCCTTAGGTTTTGGCTCCTCCGGTTTTGGTGGAGGAGGCGGTTTAATATCCTGAATAATTTGTAATTCCACAGGTTTTTCTGCTGGTTTTTGAATATTGTTTGCTAAACCTGACATCAGAATATAGGCAACAAGAAGATGCAGAAAAAGTACTGCGGCAATACCAATAAGGCGTTTGGCAGATTTATTTTCTATGTCTGTAAAAGTCATGCCCATAGTTACTCCTGAAACTGTAGACAAACAATTTTTTAAAATGACTGTTTGGCTAAGAATGAGTATTTGTTCTGCAAACTAACTTTTGAGAGTTATATTTGCAGAACAACAATTTAGAACTTATATGTACCTCGTACAAAGTAAGTACGTCCTAAAGGATCTGCGTAACGTGGGTCATATCCCATTTGGAAGTTGTCACCAACATTTGAAGCAGGAGGGTCTTCATCAAAAATATTCTTAATACCCGCCGTAACTTCTAGATTTTTAAAGCCTTTATATGTGCCTGAAATATTGTAGGTTGTATAGTCGCTCACTTTGTGATTTCGATAACCTGCCTTAACAGTAGAACTTGAATTCTGATCTTCATAGCCACGTGAAAAATTTTGTTGTAGGTTTAAAGCCCAATTCTCATAGTTCCAGTTCAGGTTGGCTGTATGTTTCCAGCGAAGAATAATAGCCTGGTAGTCTAGGCCACTATAAGTGCCTGCAACACCTTTCCAGTCACCATCTGGTTCTGCTTGATATTTGTAGTCAGTGATATATGTACCATCAATATTGAAACCAAATCGACCCGTAGCAGTCATTGGAGAAACCCAACTTAAGCCCACATCAAAACCAGATGTTTTAATGCCGCCTAAATTTTGTTGTGTTGTAATAATATAATCTAATGAGCCATCAGCATTACGTACAAATTTGTCTGCATATTTCACTGGGTCATCAAAAATAGCAGTTTCCGAAAGTGTAGCAATTTGCTTGTCTACTTCAATATTGAAATAGTCGAGAGTAAAGGCTAAATTTTTAATTGGTTCAAATACTAAGCCAGCAGTAAAAGACTTTGACTCTTCCGGATCTAAAGTTTTATTTCCCCCATTTTGTCTATCAAATTGCATATTACAATCACGTTCTCTTACACCACCTGGTTTTAAGACATTCCCAGGACAAAGTACGGGATCATAATAGTATCCACCGGTATTGGTTACTGAGTTTGGTCCATTTACTTCCCAAAGTGTTGGAGCTCTGAAACCTGTACTATAAGTGGTACGGAACATTAATTGTTTAATAGGTTCCCAACGAAGTGCAAATTTTGGATTAAATGTATCGCCAAAGTCACTATAATCATCATAACGAGCAGCGATTTGAGCCTCTAAAGTTTTATGGAGAGGGATATGAAATTCGGTAAATACCGATTTAATATTACGATCACCCTTATTTACTGGTTCATCAGGATCAACGCCAGTACTAGGGGCTACTCGGGCAACATCAGTAACGACTTTTGAAGTCCAATCTTCATAACGATAGCTTGCTCCAATGGCAAATCCAACATCTCCTGCTGGTAATTTAAATATAGGTCGACTTGCTGTGAAATCGACAGTAGTTGTATCTAGGTTGGCTTTTAAATACTTGCCTTCAACACCTAACTGGTTCCATACATTGGCATCTTCAGGGGATTGCGGCCCGAATGGGTTTAAAATACCATTGTTTAAAGCTTCTTGTGTTTTGTCAAAGTTTAAATAGCCACTTACTACAGCATCCGATGCACTACTATGTGCATAAGTAACGCCTGAATTAATATCCCAACCGTGTGTTTCCCCCTCAATACCGGCAAATAGTCTATGTGACTGGTTAATACTATTACTTACACGATTACCTGATTGTGAACGTAGATATAATGGGATAGACCCCGTAACACCAGCTAGTGCTGGAGTTATGCCATTTCCTGGATAATATTTACTACTAGGATCAAGGGTCAAATCAAAAAATACATCTGGTGCAACTGAAGTTGTAACTTCATTTCTTGCATATAAGTATTCTGCAATCGCATTAAAGTTATTGCTCAATTTAAAAGTAGCTCGGCCCATAGCTGAAATATCTTCAGTTTTTGGAACAATGCCAATTACTGCTTGGCTATTATATTTACAAATTTGACCATCGGTCTCTACTAGAGGGTTATTACCACAACCTGTAGATGCATAGGGATTGCCTAACCCAGGAACATTGGCAGGGAATGAACCACTACTAGTTTTATGGATTCCTAATTCAGGTAATATGCCTCCACGTCGACTGACTTTACGGTCTTGGGCCATGACATCATCGCCTTTTCGGTAATCGACAACTCCAAAAACGTTATAGCCATTTTCCTCTAAGTCACCAAAACCGCCGAAAATGCTGTAGTCTTGTTGATCTCCACCTTTTTCTTCTGGTTTTTGATACCCAGCAGTTAAGTTAAGACCCGTAAACTGCTTTTTAGTAATGAAGTTGATAACCCCACCGATTGCATCTGTTCCATAAATGGAAGAAGCACCATCACGTAAAACTTCAATACGGTCTAACATAGCGAGTGGAATAATATTTAAATTGGTTACTCCGCTATCGTATGCATTGGCAGCTAATCTACGACCATTCAGTAAAATAAGAGTTTTGTTTGCCCCTAAAGCTCTTAGGTTTGCTGCTGACCCCACAGTTTTACTAGCGCCCACGTTGCTAGCAGTTACGAAGTTTGATTGGTTTGCACTAATCTTAGCTAATGCTTCTTCAGTTGAAGTTACCCCTTGTTTTAAAATTTCATCAACTTTTACAACGGTAATTGGTGAAGCACTTTGTGCAGCAACCCCTTTGATTGAAGAGCCTGTAACGGCAACTTTTACAACTTTTGCTGGTTTGTCATCATTACTTGTTTGTTCAGTTTCTGCTGCTTGTGCCATGGTAAGACACATCATGCTTAAACTAAGGGTACTTAATTTAAGTATTGTCTTGCCGATCTTGGGGGTTACCTGAGATCGAACATTGTATTTTTTTTTCATCGTGGACTTGATCCCTTTTTGTTGTAGTTAGCGATATTGCTGTAATGCTTTTAAGCAAAGCAAGTGCCAACTATATATTTTTCTTTTTTTAGTTTATGCAAAATACTGATAAATATTGATTTTATTATGTTTGAAGACAGAGTCTTTGTTTGTTTTGATGAAAAATAAATTTTCCATTTGGCAAATTTTTTTATAATGGCTAAAAGTTTCAAATTTATTTGTATAAAAAATATACATTAATGGACACTTCACATACTTAATAAATAAAAATGTATCGTTTTAGAACTTTACTATATGTAATGTTATACTATTTTTTGTAAGATTTTTTCACATGATTTTATTTAAATATCAAATAATTAAATTTATATTTTTTATTTGGTACAAATGAATTAATATGATGCATTATGAATCATCAATGTATTTTTTTTGTGCATTTAAGATGTTAAATGATTAACATATACAAATATAATATTTGGCAAAAAGTAACTTTTATTTATATAGTTCAAACGGATTTAAGTACCTAATAAAAATATGAATTTCGAATAATCTTAAATATTTTATTATGAATACCAATAGATGGCATGAAATTCGCTTTATATTCAGTAGTTACAAAACTCTGGGTACTTGAATTTATTTTTCCATTTGATCAAATAAAAAGATGATAAAGGAAAGTGAATTCCAAATCCCAAATAGGCCTATCTGCTGAAAAAAGAATTTTTCTTATGCGGATTTAGATGTTACTCAAAAGGTTAATATCTTTTAAAAAAATTAGTTATGTGGATATGAACTTGAAATTAAAATTTTTTAAGCTCGCCATTTTAAGTTTGGCTATTACTTCAATTCCATGTGCTTATGCAATTACGCCAGCACAACCAAACAAGATTTTGCATGTTGCCTATGAAGCACCAGATGACGGTTTTGACATGGTTAAAACCACCAATTTCTATAGTGCTAGTATTGCTGAAGCTATTTTTGAACCACTACTCAAATATGATTATTTAGCTCGTCCATTACAATTAGTTCCTTATACGGCTGAAAGCATGCCTAAGGTTGAGCAAGACGGTAAAGTTTATATATTTAAAATTAAGCCAGGGATTTATTTTACAGATGATCCTGCCTTTAAAGGCAAACGCCGTGAGTTAGTGGCCGAAGATTATATTTATTCAATTAAGCGTATTTTAGACCCTAAAAATCGAGCACCTTCTGTTTCTTTTCTGGATGGAAAATTGCTGGGTGCCGATGCAGTGGTAGCTCAAGCAAAGAAAACTGGAAAGTTTGATTATGCCGCGCCAATTGCAGGGCTTAAAGCGACTGATCGATATACTCTCCAATTTACGTTAACTCGCCAAGACTATAATTTTCCTTATATTCTTGCTTATATTGCTTTTGGGGCCGTTGCTAAAGAGGTTGTTGACTATTACGGTGATCGTATTGGTATGCATCCAGTGGGTACCGGACCGTATATGTTAAGTAAATATGTTCCAAGAAGTAAGGTCGAGTTGGTTGCCAATCCTGATTATCGTGGTTTTGTCTGGAATTTTAAGTCAACTGGAACACCGTGGGATAACCAGCTTGTTAAAGAAATGTCTGGAAAGAAAATGCCACAAATTGGCAAAGTTGTAGTGAGCATTATAGAAGAACAACAATCAAGATGGTTAGCCTTTCAATCGGGTCAATTAGATTTTGACAAACTTACGGCAGATGCCGTTCCTCAAGCGTTAGATGGCAATCAACTTAAAGCTTCTTTTCAAAAAAAAGGAATTAAACACTTTCCATATAAAGAACCTGAAATGACCTATACCATGATGAATATGCGTGATCCGGTTATTGGTGGTTTTAGTCCAGAAAAAATTGCACTTCGTCGCGCAATTACTTTGGCCTATGACCAAAAAGAAAGCATAAAACAGGCATATAAAGGTCAGGCAGTTAGAGCAGAAATGTTTATACCTGAAGGTGTAAACGGGTATAACCCAAAGTATAAAAGTAGCGTAGGATATAATCCTCGGTTAGCAAATAAACTACTTGATTATTATGGTTATAAAAAAGGAGCTGATGGCTATCGGACCTTACCAAATGGCAAGCCTTTAGTTTTAAAAATTAATAATGAAAATAGCTCAGCTGCAGTTATTCTTTCCGAACTCTGGAAAAAAAATTTAGATGCGATTGGCATTCGTGCTGACTTTAAAGTAAGTAATTTTGCAGATAACTTAAAAGCCGCGACACAATGTAAATATATGATCTGGAGTGGGGCATGGATTGCTGACTATCCCGAAGGAGATAATTTTGCACAATTACTATATGGACCAAATGCTGGGCAGGGAAACCATGCCTGTTATCAGTCTAAAACATATGATGCTCTTTATACTCAGGCCATTCATTTACCACCGCAACAACGTCTACCATATTATGAAAAGCTTAATCGCCAGATTGAAGCAGACAATCCTTGGATCATTCATGTAACTCGAATTCGCAATTGGTTGATACGGCCACAAGTTCAGGGTTTTAAACCTCACCCGATGATAAATACAAGCTGGCAATATCTTGATATTACCCCCGTTAAAAAATAATTTTAGATAAAGATCATCATGACTGAAAATTTAAGACTAAAGCTCAAGCACTGTAGTGTAGGCCTATTATTTGCCGGAATGGCATTAACGGGGAACACGACTATTTTTGCCAAAAGTCCAGCCGATCCGAATAAAATTTTACATTATACGTTCCCGACAGCTGAAACAGGTTTCGACCCAGCGTATATCCATGATTTATATTCGGCGCATGTAACTACTTCGATATTTGAAACTTTATATACCTATGACTATTTAGCAAGGCCAGCAAAGCTTATTCCTCAAATCGCAACTGCTATGCCTGAAGTGAGTGCAGATGGTCTGACTTATACTATTCATATTAAAAAAGGTATTTATTTTACGCCAGACCCTGTTTTTAAAGGCAAACCTAGAGAGTTAACGGCTTATGATTATGCATACTCTTTTAAGCGGTTATTGGACCCAACTTTACGTTCACCAAATAGCTGGTTGCTGGAAAACAAAATTGAAGGTATGGATGCCTTAGTACAATCAGCTAATAAAACAGGAAAATTTAATTATGATCAAAGTGTGAGTGGTTTGCAGACCCCTGATAAGTACACCTTGGTTATTCGATTAATGAAACCTGATTATAACTTTCCTTTATTACTGGCACATGACCCTACAGGGGCTGTAGCACGTGAAGTTATCGAAAAATATAAAGATA
This sequence comes from Acinetobacter sp. 1566109, assembly GCF_000582255.1. Taxonomy (NCBI): domain Bacteria; kingdom Pseudomonadati; phylum Pseudomonadota; class Gammaproteobacteria; order Moraxellales; family Moraxellaceae; genus Acinetobacter; species Acinetobacter sp. 1566109. The sequence goes on from NZ_JEYB01000053.1 coordinate 16,200, forward strand.
AAGCGGGCTTTGTTATGGGGCATCCAGTAGGAACAGGTCCTTATATGCTCAGTAAATGGGTGCCTGCTTCGCGCATAGTTTTAAAAGCGAATCCTGATTATCGTGGCTTTACTTGGAATTTTGTCGCCAGTAGCCCTGAAGACCAAGCTATTGTGAAGCATCTTAAGGGCAAACAAATGCCTCAAATTGGTACAATTGATATTCAGGTGATGGAGGAAAACCAGTCAAGATGGTTGGCATTTCAGCGTGGTGAAGTTGATATCATTCAGCTCGAAGGGCAATTAGTCTCGAAAGCCATTAAAGACGGTAAATTAAGACCCGAGCTTGCAAAAGAAGGCGTGCAATTATCACGTATCGTCGATCCAGAAATTAGTTATAACTATTGGAATCTTAAAAATCCTGTAGTTGGAGGAATGAGTAAAGAAAAAATCGCTTTACGCCGTGCAATTGCAATGTCCCGTTCAATAGATCAAGAAATTAAGTTAGTGCGTAACGGTGATGCAGAGCGTCTACATTTTCCAGTTCCACCAGGTGTAGTAGGAGCCGAACCTCAATATAGAAGCAGTACCCCATATTCGGTTAAAGCAGCAAATTTATTATTAGATAAATATAACTACAAAAAAGATGCATCAGGATGGCGTACACAACCAAATGGTAAGCCTCTGGTCATTGAATATATGGCGCGTAATGACAGTATTGGTCAGCAAAGCGCTGAGCTTTGGAAAAAGAACTTTGACAGTTTGAATATCCGTATGGTGTACAAGCCAATGCTCTTTTCAGACCTCATTCGGGCACAAAAACAGTGTGACGGAATGTTTGGCTCCTCTGCATGGATAGCCGATTATCCGGATGGGGATAATTTTATGCAGAATTTTTATGGTCCGAATACCCATATGACCAACTGGTCTTGCGGTTCAATACCGGAGTTTGATCAATTATACCGTCGGTCTCAACAGGTTAAGCCAGGCCCGGAACGAGACGTGATTTATCGAAAAATGACACGTTTATTAGAAGTTTATATGCCAGTGCAAGTCTTGTATGCACGTTATAGAAATATGTTGGCTCAACCACGAATCATTGGATATAAGAAGCATCCGATTTTACATGCTGAATGGATATACTTCGATATTGATACAAATACGAAATCTAATCATTAAATGAAAAAAATTGGAGATACGATGAAAAATAACACACTGAAAATGACTAGTTTATGTATGTTGACGATAGGTATAAGTCAGTTTGCATCGGCAGAGACCACACGCGCAACCTTACCATTACTTAAGGCAGAACAACTCCCAGCATGGTGCGATTCTAATTTAAAAAAAATCCAGCAAGAGATTTCAAACTTTGAAAAAACACCTGTTAAAACTGATGCTGCCGCAGCTCCAATATTAGCAAAGTGGGATAAAATTTTTGCTCATCTTGAAGATTTTTCAGGGCCCATAGATTTATATAGTAATGTAGATCCAGATGCGAAATTACGTAAAGCAGCAGAAGATTGTGAGATCAAAATTAATCAATTTCATACTGATATATTCCAAAACTCAAAACTGTATAACGTAATTAAAAATACAAAAGCAACTGATCCGATAGATCAGAAATACCGTCAGGATATTCTGGATCAGTTTGAAGACACAGGGGTTCAATTAGAACCAGCAAAACGTGCAAGAATGAAAGCCATTCTGGATGAGTTGACTAAACTCGAACAAGAATATAACCGCAATATTCGTGATAACCCTGAAAAACTTGAATTTACGCCTGAAGAAATGAAAGGGCTGCCAGAAAGTTATATTTCAGGGTTAAAGAAAAATGCCAAGGGTAACTATCTTTTAGGTTTTGAGTATCCGGAATATCGTCCATTTATGGAATTGGCTGATAATGATGATGCCAGAAAAAGATACCAGATTGCCTTTACACGACGTGGTACTGAACAAAACTTAAAACTACTCAAACAGGCAGTAGATTTACGTTATGAGCTTGCGCAGTTATTTGGAAAAGCAAGTTATGCAGATTGGGTGTTAAAAGACCGTATGGCAAAAACGCCCGAAGCTGTAAATCAGTTTTTGGCAGAAGTACAGAAAACGGTCGCACCACTTGAGCGCAAAGAAGTAGAAGAGCTCCGAGCATTTAAAGCACAAACTTTAAAAACACCATTAGATAAAACCGAGATCACACGTTGGAGTGAAGCTTACTGGAGTGAAAAACTTCGTAAGAGCAAATATCAAATTGATCAGGAAAAGCTTCGTGATTATTTCCCGACTTTAGCAGCACAAAAATGGTTATTTGCTATTTCATCTGACCTTTATGGTATTGATTTTAAACCTGTCAAAATGAAAGCATGGCAGAGCGAAGTTGAAAATTACGATGTAGTCGATAAAAAGACAGGAAAACTCCTTGGTGGCTTATATATGGATAAATTCCCTCGAGAAGGGAAATATGGCCATGCCGCTGTTTGGGGAGTATATGGTGGTAGCACTTTAACCAACCGCTTACCGGTTTCAGCACTCGTCACAAACTTTAACCGTAAAGGTTTAAATAGTGATGAGCTCGAAACTTTTGTGCATGAATTTGGTCATGCCTTGCATGGCATTTTATCTAATACCCGCTATGCAAGTCAGTCTGGAACATCTGTAGAGCGTGACTTTGTAGAAGCACCATCTCAAATGTATGAAGAGTGGGCACGACGTAAAGAAACCTTATCTAAAGTGGCTGATTACTGTGATCCAGCATGCCCACGTGTTGATGACGAATTAATTGCCCGTTTAAAAGCAGTACATAACTATGGGCGCGGTTTACGTTATGCACGTCAGACGCTTTATGCACAGTACGATATGGCGCTTCATACGGCCGATGCCTTAAAAGTAAAGCCTTTAGAAACTTGGCAAAAAATGGAAGCAGCTACAGCCTTGGGATATGTACCAACAACAGAGTTTCCTGGACAGTTTGGACACTTAATGGGTGGCTATCAAGCAGGTTACTACGGTTATATGTGGTCTGAGGTTTTAGCTTTAGACATGCTTTCTGCTTATGGTGACAACCTGAATAACCCACAAGTCGGACAACGTTATCGCCAGACCATTTTATCGCAAGGTAGCCAAAAACCGGCAGCTGAATTGGTTAAAGATTTCCTTGGTCGTGATCCTGACAATAAAGCATTCTTTAATGAAATTACCGGACAACGGGTTAAATAAGGAATTATCACTATGCTGGCATATGTTATTCGGCGTTTATGGCAGATGATTCCAACCATGTTGGGAGTAGTACTGTTTATCTTTATTCTTTTTAACTGGGTGGGTGGAGATCCGGCCTATATTCTGGCAGGTAAGATGTCTAATCCTGAGCAGATTGAGAACATTCGTAAACAACTAGGTGTCGATCAGCCTTATTACGTTCAGCTCTGGATTTTTATTAAGCAGATTCTCACTTTTGACTATGGCGCAAGTTGGAGTACGGGGGAACCTGTTTCACAAATTATTTTAACTCGCTTAGGGCCTTCATTAACGCTCCTAATTCCACTCACTATTTTACAAACCGTTATTTCAATTGGCTTGGCTCTAGCTGTATCGGCAGTACGTGGTTCTTTAACAGATCGTATGGTCATGATGTTATGTACCATTGGTATGTCGATCAGTATCTTGGTTTATATTATTGTTTTTCAATATGTTTTGGCATATCAGTTAAGTTGGTTTCCAGTGCAGGGCTGGAGCGATAACTTTACCGATAATTTATTTAAGTTTGCCTTACTTCCAATTCTAATTATGTTGGTGGTGAGTATTGCACCTACTTTACGTTTATACCGTAGTTTTGTGCTTGATGAGATTAATCAAGATTATGTTAGAACGGCAAGGGCTAAAGGTGTAGGGGAAAGCCGAATTTTAGGTGTGCATGTTTTACGTAATGCCTCAATTCCGATTATTACCGATGTGATGGCGACTTTACCTGCATTGCTCATAGGTGCATTTTTAATTGAACGTTTTTTTGGTATTCCCGGTATTGGTCGAGAAGTAATTATCGCGGTTGAGCGAAGTGATTTTCCTGTGATTAAAGCAATTACAGTGTATATCGCAGCTGCAACCATGATTTTTAACTTGATTGCCGATTTGGTCTACAAAGTGGTTGATCCACGTGTACAGTTGAAGTAGGTGGGTTATGCTAAGTGTTCTAACAAAAAGAAAGTTACAAACCCAGACAGCTCCAGCTTCAGCGGGTTTATGGCGCCTTGCAATGCGCCGTCTTCGGGCTGACAAAATTGCAATTGCATCGCTCATTGTTGTGCTGTTCTATCTGGTCGTATTGCTACTATCATTTACTGGTGTGATTGCATCAGACTGGAATAAAGAAGTTGCTGTCAGTTATGCACCTCCTACATTTATAGGTGCAGATAAAACAAATGAAGCTTTGCAAAAGACAGCTGCTGTAGATGAAGAGTTACCGGAAAATCCAGTCGATCCTTTAAAAGATGTCATTCACCAACTCAAGGCTGAAATTAAACAAGAAAAGACCTCTGGAAGTGCAATTGATTATTATGGTGTAGTTGACCCGCTAGCTGATGATATGAAAGCAATTGATCAGCAACTAGGTGGACACTTACTCGATCAGCAAAGTGAACTAAAAAGTACGCTTATATTTGGGGCCGACAAATGGGGGCAAGATGTTCTTAAAAAAACCATTAAAGGTGCTGAAACTTCAATTATTGTAGGGCTAGTTTCTGCATTACTCGCAGTGACCTTAGGCACATTATTAGGGGCAATTTCAGGCTACTTTGGTGGTTGGGTAGATGACATCCTTAACTGGTTTTATAACATTTTTACTTCCATTCCATATTTATTATTAGTTCTTGCGATAGCTGCCGTACTGCAACAAAAGGGCATTTTATCTATTGTTTTGATTTTAGGTTTAACGGGTTGGACTGGTGTTTACCGTTTAATTCGTGCGGAGTATATGAAACATACCTCACGTGAATATGTTCTGGCGGCCAAGGCAATTGGTGTTGGACATTTTCGCCGTATGTTTATTCATATTTTTCCTAATGTCAGCCATATCGCCTTGGTTCAAATGTCGATTTTGGTGGTTTCCTTTATTAAATCGGAAGTTATTTTAAGTTTCTTGGGATTTGGTGTACCAGTGGGTGTAGTGTCTTGGGGCAGTATGTTAAATGAAGCTCAAAGTGAACTTCTTTTAGGAAAATGGTGGCAGCTTGTCGCAGCCTCTGTCGCAATGGCTGTTTTGGTTACGGCATTTTCAATGTTTACTGATGCACTGCGTGATGCATTAGATCCAAAACTAAAATAAGAGGAAACGCTAATGTCAGAACAACAAAAAAATGTCCCATTACTTCACATTGAAAACTTACGTGTAAGTTTTAAAGGTGAAGACAAGCAGTATATCGAAACTGTTAAAGGAATCTCCTTTGATATTCCAGCAAATACGACTGTTGCTTTAGTTGGTGAGTCAGGTAGTGGTAAATCGGTTACTTCTTTGGCAACCATGGGTTTACTATCTGTAGGCCAAAGTAAAATTGATGAAAAAAGTAAGATTGTTTTTGAAGGTCAAGATTTACTCCGCTTATCCCGTAAAGATATGCGAAAAATCTGTGGTAAAGATATTGCCATGATTTTTCAGGAACCGATGTCATCATTAAATCCCGTTTTTACGGTAGGTAATCAAATCGCAGAAGTGTTGGGTTTACACATGGGTATGAGTCGTAAACAGGCCCGTCAGCGTGTTTTAGAGTTACTTAAAGAGGTCGGGATACCTTCACCGGAAACTAAGATTGATGCTTATCCTAACCAACTGTCTGGTGGTCAACAGCAACGTGTCATGATTGCAATGGCGATTGCTTGTGAACCTAAGCTACTAATAGCCGATGAACCGACTACGGCACTTGATGTCACCATTCAAAAACAAATTATTGATTTACTCGAATCGTTGCGCCAGCGCCGTCAAATGTCGATGCTCTTTATTACGCATGATTTGGCTTTAGTGGGTGAAATTGCAGATCAAGTCATTGTGATGCGTCATGGTGAAATTAGAGAGCAGGGACTTGCAGAACAAGTTCTAGAGCAACCTAAAGATGTATATACCCGAGCATTGCTCTATTGTCGTCCTCAAATGTCACAGCGACCTTATCGTTTGCCTGTGACCAGCGATTTTATGCGACAAGAAGACAATATATTGGTAGAGCAAAGTTTTGATGTTTCAGAAATTCCACAGCGTAAACGTGGTTTAAATGGCGATGAGCAAATTATTTTAGAAGTAAAAGATCTGAAAAAAAGCTTTTATAGCCGTAAAGGGTTATTTGGAAAAGAAGAATTTCAAGCAGTAAAAGGCGTTTCTTTTAAACTTGCTAAAGGTAAAACGCTTGGTTTAGTGGGAGAGTCTGGCTCAGGTAAAACCACTGTGGGCTTGTTGCTTATGCGTTTACATGAAGCATCGGGTGGGGAAGCTTTCATTGAGGGTAAAGATATTCTGTCATTAACTGAAAAAGAATTTGCTAAATATCAAAGGAAGATCCAAATCATTTTCCAAAATCCATATGCTTCGCTAAATCCACGCTTTACCATTGGGCAGATTTTATTAGAACCTATGCAAATTCATGGCATTGGTAAAGATGATGCGGAACGTAAGCAAATTGCACTTGGTTTACTTGAGCGAGTGAATTTACCTGAACAAGCTTATTATCGATATCCGCATGAGTTCTCGGGTGGTCAACGCCAACGAATTGCGATTGCACGTTGTTTAACGCTAAAGCCTGAAATTCTAATTTGTGATGAATCTGTTTCGGCACTCGATGTGTCGGTTCAGGCACAAGTACTTAACTTATTACAAGACTTACAAGATGAGTTTGGTCTTAGTTATATTTTTATTTCACATGACTTATCGGTTGTGAAATATATTTCTGATCAGGTCATGGTCATGAATCATGGTGAAGTTGTTGAAATCGCTAACTCAGATGAGCTTTATGCGCATCCTCAACATGACTACACTAAACGACTATTACAGGCCATTCCGCAAGGAATTCAACACATTTCATAAGCGTAAAGTTATGTCGTTAAAGGCACTTTCGAGTGCCTTTTTATTTGGTTTATAGAATAAATACTTATAAAATAAGAGATGTAAAAGTACAGTATTTTATTCTTGCTATGTGTGCCAACTTTAAACCTTTAACTCTTGCCCAATTGCAGCAACTTCAGTTGCCTGTGGTCGGCTTTAGCTATGCCGATGAGGTTTATCCGGGTGGGACAACGCCGCTATTATTCAAATCACCGCAAGGTTTTGAGTGGCGTGAAGTCATGTTCGGTTTGGTTCCTAAATGGGCCGAAGATACAAATATAGCAAAACATACTTATAACGCCCGTCATGAAACGATTTTCCAAAAACCGAGTTTTCAAGAAGCCGCTCTTAAATGTAAGTTTGGTGTAATACCCGTGACGGAGTTTTATGAGAGTAAATATTTAAATGATAAACCTGAGCGATGGGGCGTCCGCCGTAAAGATGGACAGGCTTTTTTCATTGCCGCAATTTATGAAATTTGCAAAATGAATGAAACCATTATCCGTTCTGCAAGTATGTTAACCATGGACGCGATTGATCATCCTATGATGAAAGACTTTCACGAACCGGGCGATGTCAAACGATCAGTCATTGTGATTCCGCATGATCGTCTAGAGGAATGGTTAAGTTTAGAAACACCAGATATTTCAAGCTTTATTGAAGGTTTTCCTATTGAGGAATTTAAATGTTTACACGTTCCCAAAGAGAAGATTATAAAGCCCACGCCTCAATTAAGTATGTTTGAATAACAACAGTAGAGTCAGGTTATTGGCTTAATTTTTAAGTCAATAACCTTTGTTATTTAGTCAAGAGCCTGTAAATTATTTTGTGTAAGTTCCATGTTTTATAAATGATCTTTTAATCGATCATCGAACTGAATCGTAAACCAATTCATTGCTAAACGCCAATTTTGAATTGGCATCGTCCATTTCTTCGCAGCATTTGATGTTGCTAAGTAAATGACCTTCTTTACTGAGTCATCAGATGAAAAGATTTTCCTTTTCTTCGTTGAATGGCGTATTACG
>NZ_JEYB01000054.1:0-23865 GCF_000582255.1 Acinetobacter sp. 1566109
GCACACGGATTCGAACTGTGGACCTACTGATTACAAGTCAGTTGCTCTACCAACTGAGCTATGCCGGCGATGTGGAGTGAATTTTACAGTTTCTTAAAAAAAATACAAGCCAAAAAATGAGCATTTGGATTTTTTCTATCAATTTTTAAGCGCTTATGCGTTTGAGCTTTAAAAATGGCCTAAGGCTTCAACATATAAATAAAAGAATCAACATGTTCACCACTATTTAAAGTGACACGAACAGGTACTCTTTCGTACTCTTCGCCTTCAAAGTCATCCAGTAATTTCCAGTTTGCATCTAGATGTTCCGAGCTAAAAACAAAACCTTGCACTTGGTTAGCACTATCATCGAGTACAATTCCCGGATAGCCTAAATCTGCTCCCCAACCTTCATGACGTAGGGTTCCGTTTACCCAACCTTCTGCCCACTGGCCGCCAATATTTTCAAGTATATGCGCATTAGGGCGACCAGGGACTAAAGTGCCATAAACAAATAAACTCGACATGTAATTTTCCTTTCATGTATCAATTAATGCGCTTTCGCATGTGCGGTATAAACCACTAAAAATATTCCCAATAATGACAGTACAACAGTCAAAGCTACAATCGCACTCCAGCCACCGTGTAACCAGAACCAACCGCCCGCCGAGCCGACAATACTTGATCCCATATAGTAAAACAGCAAGTAAAGCGAACTGGCATGAGCTTTGGCTTGTTTGCTTTCAACACCAACTGAACTACTGGTGAGTGAGTGGGTAATAAAGAAGCCTGTGGTAATAAAGGCAATCCCAATAATAATGCCAAAAAGCGAACTGAGTAGGGTCATGAGGCTACCTATAATCATGAGCGCAAAGCCACTCATCATCATGGTTTTTTTACCAAAGCGATCGGCTAAGCTACCTGCCAACGATGAAGACACCATACCGAAGCTATACGACAAGAAAATAAGGCTAATTTGTGTCTGACTCAGTGAATAAGGCGCGCCACTTAAGCGGAAAGTCGCGTAGTTAAACAGAGTCACAAACACACTGGTGAGCAAGAAACCAATCGCAAACAGGCGTAATAATTTAGTATTGCTTAAATGAGCGCGCCACATTTGCATGTGAAAGCCTAAATTGAGCCCTTTTTTCTGCACAAAATTACGCGAAGCAGGCAGTAAGTTTAAAAAGGCAATTGAGCAAATAAAACAGATTGCGCCAAGCAAGCCTAAAGCGGTGCGCCATGAAAAATATTCAACCAAAATACCCATGCCGACACGGCCCATCATGCCACCAAAGGCTGTCCCTGCAATATATAACCCCATGGTTTTACCGAGGTGCTCAGGTGCAATTTCTTCGGCAATCCAAGCCATTGTCACTGCGGGTACACCGCCGAGTAATAAACCTTCTAGCGCACGTGCCATCAGCAAACTGTGCCAGTTCGGTGTAAACATCGAGACAATATTTAAAATTGCTGCACACAGCATGGACGTAAAGATTACACCGCGACGGCCAATCGCTTGTGAAAAGGCACTCGATAGCACAATCGAAATTGCTAAAAAAGCAGTCGTTAATGACAGTGCCAACGAGCTACTTGCAGGACTAATCTGGAAGCTTTGGCTAAAGGCAGGCAACAGTGGCTGCACACAATAAATGAGGGAGAAGCTGGCAAAACCTACAAGGAACAAGGCGAAACCTGCATGCTTATAGGCTTTAGTCCCTTTGTGAATCCACTCGCGGGAAAGAACAGACGTTGCCTCAGTGTTTAAAGTACTGGATGTAGATGAAGAGCTCATATCATGACCATGACAGAAAGAAAGAGCAGTGCTTTTGGGCATGCTGCATCGAGAAAATTCGATGAATTAAAATTAGCAATTTAGAAGGTATTTTTCTAATATATTTAACAATAGGTCATGATATGTTTTATATATAGCAATGGAACTTAGGCATATACGCTACTTTTTAGCGGTAGCAGAAGAAAAAAACTTTACCAAAGCTGCGCAGCGCTTAAACATGAGCCAGCCGCCTTTAAGCATGCAAATACGGGACTTAGAAGAAGAGCTAGGTGCAGATTTATTTATCCGTTCGCCTCATGGGGTGGAGCTGACCGAAGCGGGGCTTGCCTTTTTAAATGCGATACAGCCAGTACAGCAGCGTGTAGAAGATGCAGCAAACCTTGTTAAACAGGTAGCAAATGGCGAAGTCGGCCAATTACGATTAGGTTTTACAGGCACTTCAATGCTGAACCCTCTCATTCCTAAATGCGTTCGCTATTTTCAGCAGCAATATCCTAAAGTGGATTTAAAGCTTGAAGAAGCCAATACCTTGTTGCTCATCGATTTATTGCTTGAAGACCGTTTAGATGTCGCGATTATTCGTTCGCCACGTAATATGCCGGACAGTCTTATACTTCAAGAATTATTGGCTGAGCCACTTATTGCGGCTTTACCTTCCGAGTCTTTTAAACTGGACGATTCAACACAAGAAATTGATTTAACCGCACTACGAGAGCTTGACTTTATTGTCTCGCCACCGTCAGTAAGTGCAGGGCTTTTTGATGCGATAAAACAAGCCTGCCATGAGCGCGGCTTTGAACCTAAAATTGGACAAAACGCTCCGCAAATTGTGTCAATTTTATCGTTGGTGTCTGCAAACTTAGGCGTGTCTTTGGTGCCAGAGTCGACCAAACAATTGCAAATACAGGGTGTGGCTTATCGCTCTTTGAAAGCACCCATACCTACGGTAGGTTTAGGGCTTGCCTATAAGAAACATGCCCCTTCACAAATGGCGATTAACTTTGCCAGTGTGGTGCAAGTGGCTTGCCACCACGCCAACGAAATTGATGAAATTGGCTAGTTTGATTTCGGTGCTTTATTCATTAAAAAGATGCCTGAAATAATAAAAATCGCACCATATAAAAACGATAAGGTCGGCTGCTCATGAATGAAAACCCAAGCCATGAGCGCTGCAAAAATTGGTTCAGAAAGTTCGGTCACTTGCACCTTTGCTGCACTCATATAAGACAACGCTTTGGTGGTGCAGAAAAAGCCGAGTATGGTTGGCAGAACCGCTAAACCAATCAAACCTAAAACAATATCGGTACTAAAATTAATGCTATGCAAGTTGATTAAAAACGGAACTGCAAGATAAACACTACCAAATAGCAATAAATACTTAGTTAGAAACAGCCCGCCGTTTAATTTGAATTTTTTCACTAAAACTGAAAATAAGCCATAACCCGTACCCGCAATAGAAGCATTAATCAGCATTAAAAGGCTATTTTCACCTTTCCACGAAATAATACTAATCCCGGCAACCGCCAATAATGTTCCAATAAGCGAATGAATATAGATGCTTTCTTTTAAAATGAACCGACCAAAAAATAGGGCAGAAATAGCAGCCGAAGCCATGAGTACCACCACGACATTGGCGGCAGCACCATGGTTATAGGCAATGGTTTCAAAAAAGAATAGCGAGAAAATTCCTAAAAAAGCGCATATAGCAATTTGAGTAAAAACGCTGAGCTTACTTGGAGTGCTGCTAATGTACGCAATCTTTTGGCTGACAGGCACTTTAAATAAAAAAACACTTAAAAAGAAAAAGGCGATAATGGTTTTTAAAAAGGCAATGTCTTGTGGGTTTAAACCACTATGCATGAGTAATTTACTAATTACACCAATCGACGCATTTAAAGCCGCTGCACACAGTGCAAATAGGGTTCCAATAATTAAATTATTCACTCTTATAATTCTTCCTAAATTTTACGCATGCAGTCTACATGATTTTTTGGAGGAATATTCAATTAAAATAACCAGTTAAGGTTGAATATTTACAGTAGTTTATTCTGTATGGATTTAACCAGTTTTATAAAAAACTAAACACTTCTCATAGACTTTTGTTTCAAATAATTGTGATTTATAGCGCTAACTCATATTATATAATTAGTTAATTATTAAAGAATTTTAAAAATGATTAAATCGATTATTACAGGTTGCGCGGTTCTTACACTTTCAGCTTTAACGGTAACTCATGCTGAGTTTTCTTATGAACAAGAATTACAACAAGGCTGTAATAAAGTGAAGCAATACGCAAGCTTAGGTAAGAAAAACTACGACCAAAAACAATATAAAAAAGCGCTCGAAAACTTTCATAACCAAGCTTCTTGGACTGCTTTTTGTAAAGCCAATGAAGATGGAACCACAGTTAAATTTACCGACCGTGATATTGAAGTTGCTAACAATAACGTAGGTTTGGCCTATGCCAAATTGGGTCAGCCACTTTGGGCAAGAGCATGGTTTATGCTCGATGAAAAATCAAAATCTAGCCAGTTTAACCTTCAGCAATTGCCTGCATCTAAAACCTCAAATGACCTGTCGGGTGAGTATGTTCGTTACTCAGGTTTTGGTGAGTGGGATCAAATTACGGTAAGTCGTAAGCAGGGCCAATATGCCATTGGCTATTCGGGTGTTTATATGGGTTTACGAAGTTTAATTTATGGCCCAAACATGGGGCAGTTCGATACCAAAATGCCGTCTAATGCCAAACAAACCATTTATAAAGACGAAGACTGCCGCATTCAGCTCGACTTTAAAACGAGTGCGAAATTAGGAAATTATATTCAGGTCAAACAAAACGAGGGCAACTCGGGCTGTGGCTTTGGACATAACGTTTATGCTGATGGCACTTATTTAAAAGTTGAGTCTGGAAAATAATCTTAAAAATTATAGGAACTAAATAATGAAAAATATATTTGCACGTTTACTACTTCTTTCGACGTTTATTGTGTCTGCTCAGGTGTATGCAGATGTAGCAAATACAACATGTAAAGAAGTGAAATTCCAAAAAGCCGATCAGGCGTGGAGTGGGCACTATTATTTACATGGTGTGATGGAAGTCGGTTCGGAACTTTTACTTCAACCAGATGGCAAGTTTAAATGGATGCTTGCAGTGGGCGCGTTAGACCAATATGCCGAAGGCACATGGTGGAAAAACGGTGACTGTATTGGTTTAAAACCAGAAGCCAAATTTAAAAAGGATTTAAGTATTTTTCCTGAAAGCCTAACGATTGCGGATAAATCATTAGATGCAGTCTGGCAGGGTGGACGCCAACAAGGCACATATAGCAAAGACTAAATAAAAAAAGTCCGACACTGAGTCGGACTTTTTTTATGACTTATATTTTAGTGATTGACCGCAGCGAGTTGCTGAGCGTTATAGCGTGCGCCCATATTTGGGTATCTCGCAATAATCGCTTCAATTTCTGCCAAATCTGCTGCTGTTAAATGAAGGTCTACAGCGCCAGCATTTTCTACAAGTCGCTCAATTTTACGCGTACCCGGAATTGGAATAATGTCGTCACCTTGCGCCAAAATCCAAGCCAAAGCCAGTTGAGCCGCTGTCGCATTTTTGCTTTGGGCAAACTCGCTAAATGCTTGCGCCAAGCTTTGGTTATTTTTCCAGTTATCACCTTGATAGCGTGGTAACTGACGACGGAAATCGTTTTCGTCTAGGCTACCCACATCAAGCGTATTGGTGATTAAACCACGCGACAGCGGTGAATACGGCACAAGGCTAATGCCTAACTCGCGAATGGTTTGCAAATGGGTTTGCTCGAACTCACGAGTAAGTAGCGAGTATTCATGTTGAACCGCTGCAATTGGGTGAATCGCATGTGCTTTACGGATGGTTTCAGCCGACGCTTCACTGAGTCCTAAATAACGAACTTTACCTTGTTTGACCAAGTCAGCCATTGCGCCAATGGTATCTTCAACTGGAACATTCGGGTCTATGCGGTGCGCATAATACAAATCAATCACGTCTGTATTTAAGCGTCTTAAACTGTTTTCGACCGCAACTTTAATCCACTCTGGAGAACCGTCGATATAAGACTCTAAAGAGTTTTGTGGGTTAAGGTTGTCTTCTTTATAACGGAAGCCAAATTTGGTCGCCAAGAATACTTTGTCGCGATGTTTTTCTAAAACTTTTGAGAGCAAAACTTCATTTGCGCCGTTGCCGTACATGTCGGCGGTGTCCCAAAAGTTAATGCCGAGGTCTAATGCTTTTTCTAGAGTGGCAATGCTTTGTGTGTCGTCTGAGGCACCATAGGCAAAGCTCATTCCCATGCAACCTAAACCAAGTGCTGATACTTTTTCGCCTGTTTGTCCTAAAGTTCTATATTTCATTTTTCACACTCTTTTTGCAAAATCACTTGAGTAGAAAAACTATAAAATGCTTTGGCTCAAACTGACGTATAACATTCAAACCAATAATTATAAAATTCAAACAATCTGCTTTTAGGCCACACAGTCTTCACGGAACTTTTTAGGCGAAAAGCCGGTATTTTTCTTAAAGAAATTGGTGAAATACGCTGAATATTCAAAACCTAAGCTATAGGCAATTTCGGAAATATTCCAACTGGTGTGTTGTAGCAGCGCTTTGGCTTCTTGCGTAATGCGTGAGCTAATATGCTCAGACGTGGTTTTACCTGTGGCTTCTTTTACAGCGCGGTTTAAATGGTTCACATGCACAGACAAGCCATAGGCAAAGTCATTTGCAGTTTTGAGTTTAAGCTGAAAATGTGGCGAGTCGATCGGGAACTGGCGTTCTAATAGCTCAAAGAATAAGTGGCAAATGCGAACCGCAGCATTACTATGTTTTTCAAACTGTTGGGTCGGTTGCATTTTCATGGCTTCGTGCACAAGTAGGTGCAAATAGTTTCTTAAAACGTTGTATTTATGAATATAGTCTGAATTTATGTCATTCATCATCTTTTTGAAAATAAATGAAATTTCATCAACCTGCTGGTCATTTAAAAAATATAGCGGGTCGCCGTCGACTTTAAATAACGGTGAGTCTTTTAAAAAGCTTTGTCTCGATTCTTGGTTTACAAACTCTTCGGTAAATAGACAAAACCAGCCTGCTTGTTCGGGCGAATTAATTTCCCATGCGTAGGGCACCATTGGGTTTGAAAAAAGTAAAGCAGGGCGGTCGACTCGTATCCAGCGGTTGGCATAGTGAAGTTCGCCTGTGCCTAAAACCAGTGAAATTTTATAATAATCGCGGCGGCTATAAGGCGTGAGGAACGAGCAGGCATCGCGTTGGAACACGTTAAAATGTCCAAACGAGGTTGATGGAACCGAGTAATCGCTATCTCTTGTTAAAGAAAAGCGGCGATAAAAATCATGTATGGTTTCCATGTCTTTGCCTGCATGCGTTATCAATTTATTTAAAGTTATAAAATTCAAACTTTATTTACTGTAGCTTTTATTTATAGCGCGATCAATCTGTTCATTTAAGCGGTTTGAAAATGAATAATTTTTTATAAATACTCTGGGTAAGCAATGTAAGACGACTCTACGCATTCAAAACCCATTTGGCGATAAAGGGTAACCGCTGGGGTGTTATCAACGTCGACAATTAAGTGGGCAATTCGTCTCGTTGCAACAATCCGATTAACTGCAAATTTTAAGACGCGTTCAGCAAAACCTTTTCGACGATAAGCAGGGAAGGTATATGTGCCACCAATAGAAACGAGTCGATCAGTTTCTATGCCTAAACGCACAATCGAAACGATCTGTTGATCTGCTTCAAGCACAATAATTTTTTGTTGTTGAATTAGAGATGCCCAGTCAGGTGTTTCATTTACTGAGCGCTCTTTATTGTATAGATGCTGATATTTGTTAAGGCGGGCAATATCCGAAAGTTCAGCCAAGCGTCCTTGAGCTTCAGAAAATTGGTGTGAGCAAACCATGATCCATTGATCATATTCTTTTGAAATACGCCCTTTTTGTTTTATCTCGGCATGTAATAAGTCCCGCCCGATTGCAGTAGTTACGATCCGACGCGGTTGAAGCTGTAAAATTGATGTACACAGTAATGATCCAGATGATGCCTCTGATGGAACCCAAAAACAGGTGCTGCCAGCAAGAATAACCGCGACTCCTAGCAGTTGCTTGACGTTTTGTGAGTCATACAAACGTAAGAGTTGCCACTCGGTATTGGTCGCTTGTGTTTGAGCAAGAAAGGCCATCGCCCCAATAGAATAGTGAAAGCGCTCATCAAGCCATTGAAAGATAAGTTGGTATTCTTCTGAACTGGTGGGAGGTCCCTTTATTATCATTATTAATTACCTATTCAAATCATGCACTCAGTCATAATTCACTATCCTACATTTTTATTATTATCATGACATCGTTAAATTTAAGTTGAAGGTCTTTTTAGCTTAAATATCTAATTGAATAAACAACAATAATTATTTAACCAATTTCTATTCAACCTTACATTGACACTCAAAAACTCGCGGATTATCCTTTGCCTGCTGGTCAAATTACCAGTGGGTTTTAGCAGACCCTTTTACACAAGAGTACTAAAAGCTTGCTTTTCAGTACTGGATCCTTACGTCCCCCTTTTTTCTATGGTAGGACGGAGGGGGACGCGCTTGCGCGTGCTGGGTCCTTGTGTACCAGTCTGCTAACCCCCTTCGTTCTGCCACCATTATTTAGCAGTAATCGTGGTAGTTCTTCTTTAATACACAAGGAGTTCGCCATTATGCGTACTATTTCATCTCTCTCATTGGCAACCTTTGCCAAAATCTTTGACTCTATACCCAACTGGTCTTTAAAACGGTTTAACCGACTCTAGGTCTTAAGCCATAGGTCATTACGACTAAAAAAACATAGCAACAATAAAACCCGAGATAGGCGAGCACACCATTTTTGTGCGGCTTTTGCATGCCTGTTTTTAGCGCTCAATTTAAGAGCGACGGCATTTCTATCTCTTTTATTTACAACAAAAAATTATTTTAAGCGATATACATGAAAAATTTAGAAGCTTCATTTAGAGCATTGCGAGTGCTCCACACGGCAAAAGATTTATTTAACCAATATGGGTTTCATAAGGTAGGGGTAGACCGAATTATTGCCGACTCCCAAATTCCCAAAGCTACCTTTTACAACTACTTCCACTCAAAAGAAAGACTCATTCAGATGAGCTTAACTTTTCAAACAGACGCTTTAAAAGAAGAGGTATTTACCACGATCCATTCGTACAGCAAACTGATGGTATTCGATAAACTCAAGAAAATTTTCTTTTTGCATGCTGACTCAGATGGGTTTTATCGTTTGCCCTTTAAAGCAATTTTTGAAATAGAAAAACATTATCCCTCGGCTTATAAAGTGGTGGTTGATTATCGAAATTGGCTTATACAGGAAATTCATAAACTGCTTTTAACTGTAAAACCTGCGGCTACAGTTGAAGATGCGCATATGTTTTTATTTGTGGTCGATGGCGCGATGGTGCAGCTTTTAGGATCAAATCAAACCGATGAAAGGGAATATTTGATTGATTATTTTCTAAGTCGGGTTTGAGGGGGAAGGCCCGACGGGAGTTGGGCTTTTATACAAAAATGAATAGAAATTTTTTAATCCTATTTTATGTATGAATTAGATTATTATTTAATTACTCTGAAAGTTCATGATTCGATAATTTTGAGCCAACTCATGAGCTAAATTTAAAATATATTTTTCAGGATTCTTTTTAATAATTTCATCAAAAAAATTAGGACTATTTTTTAGAATTTCAGGCACCTGAGTTGTGCCAGATTGATGTTGGAGTGCTAATAAAATTGTTAGTAATTCATAGGTATATTCTGGCTGAGCGTCATTTTTAATAAGCTTTATAACATGTGAAGAAAATTCAAAAGCTTCTGCTGGTAATAGCGAACAAACATTTTCATCAATGAAAGTAGATAAATACCATTCATCTAAATCTTTTTCTGAGGCTAATTTTTCAAGAAAACTAGATAAAGCATCTATAAACATTTTTAACCTTTCTCACTTTATCTCTAGTATAAAAATTAAAGACTATCCTCTTTCAGAATAGTCTTTCACTCTAACTTTTACTGCCCACTCAAAACCAATTGTTTAATCTTCACAGCTTTCTCGAAGTGATCTAGCTTATGCTCCATAATCCACCAATGCGCTGCTTCCATCAGTAGCTCAGGGTTGTCATTTTTATTTTTAAAAAACGCATAAAAAGATAGACCGACATTGTCTCCCTTCTTTTCTATTTTTTCGTCGCATCCGTTAATAAAAATTTCTCTTAATTCATTTCTCATATTGAGTATCACTTCAAGTCTATAAAACTAAGATGGCTTATTTTGCTCGCCCCATTGGCACATCATATCTAACAAAGGAATTAAAGACTGTCCTCTTTCCGAAAGCCGATATTCAACTTTTGGTGGAATTTGAGGATATTCTTTACGAATAATAAGTTCGTCTCTTTCTAACTCTTTGAGTGTATTGCTGAGTGTTCTAAATGAAATGTTGCCAATGCAGCGTTGCATCTCATTGAAACGCATGACATTTTTTTCATACAGCCAATACATAATAATCATTTTATATTTGCCATTAATCAAAGAAAGGGTATATCCAAAACCCGTATCTTCTAATGGCGTATTTGATGGAACACACTCGGTCATTTTAAAAATCTACACTATCTTTTAGTATAGTATATAACATAAATTACCGTACTTATATTTAGGAAAGCACACTTCTATAATCGATTTATCAACTTTCCGATAAGAGTGTTTTTATAATGAAAAAGACATTAGTCATAGTTACCCATCCTCACATAGAACAATCAGTTGTAAATAAAAGATGGGTAGAGGAATTGGAAAAATACCCAGACCAATTTACGGTTCACCAGATTTATCAAGCCTACCCAGATGGCGTAATTGACGTTGCCAAAGAACAAGCGCTTGTAGAAGAACACGAAAATTTAGTTTTTCAATTTCCAGTGTATTGGTTTAACTGTCCGCCGCTTTTGAAACAATGGCTTGATGAAGTTTTAACATATGGATGGGCTTACGGTTCAACAGGTGACAAGGTTAAAAATAAGAAGTTTATGCTGGCTGTATCTGCGGGTGGTCAAGAACATATTTATTCAGAGCAGGGTGAATATAAACTTACGTTGGACCAAGTTTTTAGTTCTTTTCAGCTCACTGCTTTATATGTTGGGGCGGACTATCAACCACTTCATGCATTTTATGGTTTAGACACTAACCCTTCAGAAGATGACGATGTTCCGACTCATCAAGACGTAGCAAATAATGCGATTGAGTATGTTCAGAAGTTATTAGCGTTGTATGAGTAAATTTTTAAGAGGGAGGCCTAAACGTGAGAGTTTGGGCTTCTTATGTAGAAGATTTTTAAAAAGTTACATTAAGGTTTTAAGTTAAATATACAGTTTATTTATGATATAAATGTCCGCTAAATATAGATTAAATTTAAAAATTTATGACTATTCTTGATATTAAAGAAAAAGAAAATTCCCTTATAACTGACGATGCTCATGAATTAATATGCTACGCAACAATCAGTGAAATCAGCTCATGGAAGGATGTTACTAACTTATATTCAGAAGTTAAGCAGAAGCATTTACCTAAAAAAGTATTATTACTTTTAGAAGATATAGGACAGTGCCAATACACTTCCATGCATGCTTCAATGGGAGATGGGCTTTATTTTGATACCACAGAACTCGTTGAAGATGACAGTGAAGCAAGTTGGGAAAATACTCGACCTTTAGAGCTTCAATATCACATTGAACAATTATTAAAGCCAGAAAATTATATAGGCTTTAATGACTTGCCTAAAAAACTTAAGTATAGCGATGAAGATCAAGCAACTCTGCTACAGATTAATGCTGAACCCGACAAAATTTTAGATGCCGTTATTCAAGTAAAGTTAGTCAATAGTCAAACTGAAACTCAAAAATTTGCAGCATGCCTCAATGGATATTTTAGTTGTGATTTGAACCCTTTTGAATCTTTTAGCTTGATTGAGCATTTAGATCAAAACTATGGCTTAGAGTATGTGGGTTTAGGGGCAAGCTTATTATTCTTTATGAAAACACCAAAATTTGATGCAAATAAAACGCCTCAATTACTTAATGAGTTGAGCAGCTTTTATCAATTCAATCAAACAACGCATCACTCGCTAGAACAACATTTATCTCATCATGAATATCTTATTTTGCCTTATGTAGAGTCATTAGAAGTGTTCGATTTGGATTAAGTTAATTCGAGATAACCAATTTTTATTTTTTAAAACTCATGAGATTCAAAGTATGAAAAAACTACTCAGTTTAAGTGCATTAGTATTAGCAACTACATTAACAGGGTGCGCGATCAATTTACCTTTTAATAACCGTCTAAACTATACGTCTGTTTCAGAATTATCAGCTCTGCCAAAAGTGCAAGATACTGTGCATATCAAATGGAATCCAGATACTTTCCCTCAACGTATTGATATTCAAGGGGCAGACGGTTTTGTAGGAAGTGCTTCTAGAACACGTATTCCTACAGGCGTAGCTCTATCGAGTCGTATAGAAGAAGCGATTGCTCAGATAGCAAAATTATCACCAAATGGAAGCCCATTAACGATTACGGTTGAAAAGGCTAAATCTGGCTTTGAATACTCAGCTGGTATGTTCAATATTACTCCTGCAATTGATGTGGCAAATGTAACTTTAGTGGCTACCTTTGAATATAAAGGTCAGAAATGGACGAATACATTTAACTCTAAGTTAAAGGATCCAAAAATTGGTGGTACTTCACAAACAGCTTTATTAGATAAAGCATGGGATGATATTGCTGTACAAGTCGCTAAGGATGTTTCTAAACATTTAGCTATTAACTAAGCTTTTAATTTTTATTAAAAATAAAAAAGACCTAAATCAAAACGATTTAGGTCTTTTTTGAATTCTGGCGGTGAGAGAGGGATTCGAACCCTCGATACGCGCAAACGTATACACACTTTCCAGGCGTGCTCCTTCAGCCACTCGGACACCTCACCAAGGCGTGCGATAGTAACTAAAAAATTAGGTTCTGCCAAGATTTAAGACGAGCATTACAGAAAAAAAATAATAGAGGTGATAAGATTGCGCTAAAAATCATATTGGTTTAATTACACAATGCAAAATACGGCCAAAAAAGCGACCTTGCCTGCCACGGCTTTGGCAGCTCTTGGGGTGGTCTTTGGAGACATCGGAACAAGTCCGCTCTATGCCTTGAAAGAGTCCTTCCATGCTGCCCATGGTTTGGGAATTCAGCCTGAAAACGTATTAGGAATTTTATCCATTATTTTTTGGTGCTTAATGCTGATCATCAGCATCAAGTATGTCGCCATTGTCATGCGTGCAGATAACAATGGGGAAGGCGGTATTATGGCCTTACTCGCATTGAATTTGCGTAAAGCAAAAATTGCCGACAACAAAAAAATCTACATGATTGCGATTGGTTTTATTGGGGCATCACTGTTCTTTGGTGACGGTATTATTACCCCAGCCATTTCGGTATTGTCTGCGGTCGAAGGGTTGTCTATTGCAACCAACGTTTTTGACCCGTTCATTATGCCTATTGCGATTGCCATTATTGTGACGCTGTTTTTAGTTCAAAAACATGGTACGGCCTTTGTAGGTAAGTTTTTTGGTCCAATTACGCTTGTGTGGTTTATCTCTTTAGGTGTATTAGGCCTTCATAGCGTCATTCAAACACCGATAGTACTCGGCATGTTTAGTCCACATTGGGCAATTCAGTTTATCTACCATCATCCAGTCATGACGTTTTTTGTGATGGGTGCTGTGGTGTTAACAGTGACAGGTGGTGAAGCACTCTATGCCGACATGGGGCATTTTGGACCTGTTCCGATTCGTCTTGCGTGGTTCTTTGTGGTGTTGCCATGCTTGGTTTTAAACTATGCAGGACAAGGCGCATTGTTACTTCGTGACCCTGCGGCAATTGAAAACCCGTTCTATCTACTGGTGCCACAGTGGGCACTTTATCCAATGATTATTATGGCGACCATGGCAACAGTGATTGCCTCTCAAGCTGTAATTTCTGGGGTATTCTCTCTTGCTCGCCAAGCGATTCAATTGGGTTATTTACCGCGTTTAAGTATTAAACATACTTCTGAGTCTGAAGAAGGTCAGATCTATGTGCCGTTCTTAAACTGGTTACTTTTAATCGCAATTATTATCTTAATTCTGATTTTCAAAACCAGCTCAAACTTGGCAAGTGCTTATGGTTTAGCAGTGACCTTAACCATGCTGTGTGACACGATTTTGGTTTCCATCTTTATCTACTCAGCGTGGAAATGGAGCTGGCCAAAAGTGGTGTTACTGATTATTCCATTCTTTATTTTAGAGTCGGTTTTAGTCGCAGCAACTTCACTTAAAGTGTTGTCAGGCGGTTGGGTGCCATTACTCATTGGTGGTATTGCAGTCACCATCTTGATGACATGGAAACGTGGTCGTGAGCTTACTTTTGCTAAGCTTGAACACGATACTTTGTCGCTCGATTTGTTTGTAAAAAGTATTGGTAATAGCGTGCACTGGGTACCGGGTGATGCCGTGTTTATGACAGGTACGCCAAACGTTGTACCGCATGCCATGCTACATAACATTAAGCACAACAAAGTGCTGCATCAGCGTAATATCTTGGTCACTGTGGTGATTGAAGATGTACCTTTTGTTGCACCAGAAGAGCGTATTACAACAGAAGCTTTAGCTGAACATTTCTACCGTATTAAAATTTTCTACGGCTTTAAAGATGAAATGAATGTACCAAAAGCGCTTATGCAAGCTTATGAGCAGTTAGGTCTTGAATATGACTTAATGCATATTAGCTTCTTTATTTCGCGCGATCGTATTGTTCACTCGGTGGGTGATGGTATGTCGCCGTGGAGAGAAAAACTATTTATTTCGATGCAGCGTAATACCAGTCCGGTGAGTGACTTCTATCAAATTCCAACCAACCGTGTGGTGGAGTTAGGTAGTCAAATCGAAATATAGAAATTTGATGTAATAAAAAACCAAGACATAAGTCTTGGTTTTTTTATGGCTCTGATTATTGAGCTTGTGGCATAGGTGCATCTGCTGGCAATGCCCCATCTTTTGCCATTGGGTCTGCTGATTGGTTCGGGTTAGCCGGTGGTGGCGGTGTATTTGGGTCTTGTGGTGCCGGAGCAGCCATTTCAGCGCCAGCAGGAGGTGCTGGTGGTACATCTGCAGGAGGAGCCGGCGGTACATCGGCTGGAATAGGAGCACCTGTAGGAGCAGCACCTGTTGGGGCAGCAGAAACAGGTTGTACTTGACCACTTTTAACTAAATCACTAATAGAGCCAGGTTGGCCATTGACGGTTGTAGTCACTTTTACTTTAGATAAACTTTCTAAAGTCTCACCGGGTTGGACCGCAGGTTCAGCTAAGGCTGCCATACTGCACAGTCCAGCAATTACGCCAATACCAATAATCTTTGAATGGATCATTAAATGGACTCCGTTTATATTTTTATCCAAATTTGTGGAGCTAACCATGTCATAAGCGATTGGTCGTTTTCAATGAAAGATACGCAATTAACCCAATTCAATAGTGAAAGTTCCTCACAAGGCCAACAAACTGTTACCGAACAAGAAATAGAGTTACAAAAAAGATGACCATGTTTTAACCATTTGAAAGTTAAGCGATATACTTAAAAAAGCAGGATTGTTAAGCTGCATATGGACAGTGGTATTGATAGAAACATGGCAAGTAAAAAACGTAGTACAGGTACAAATTCATTCTCTCTAAGTCAGCATTTTGGCAAGATTATTCTTGCTTGTGTTGCTGCTGGAAGTTTTGCAATTGCTTTTGGAAGTGAAAAGATTTCACAGTGGTTTTCGCCCTTAAGTACCAACTCGACTTGTCTCAATCAGTTTTATCGCGAAATTCCTCCTGCTTTAAACAAAGAAAGTTTAAAAAAAGACAGTTATCCGCTGTGCTTTAATGGCTTCAATGTTTTGTACTCGGGGATGTCTAAAACGCCGTTATGGTCAGCTGAATATCTTAGCCCTGAACGTTTAAGCACTAAAATTAAACGTGAAGATAATTTCCATGAAGAAACACGTGTTCCTGAGCGCCACCGTTCACTTTTAAGCGATTATCGTGGCTCAGGCTATGACCGTGGACATATGTCACCAAATGGCGATATGCCGACTAAGGACTCGCAGTTCGATAGTTTTTCGCTGAGTAACATGGTTCCACAGGCACCGAAAAATAATCAGGAAGTTTGGCGTAAGCTTGAAGATGCTACTCGTGCAGTGGTTACTAAGCAAAAGCAAGATGCATATGTTGTGACAGGACCAATCTTTGAAGGTCAACGACTCAAAACGATTGGACGTGGTGTTATTGTTCCAAGTGCAGTGTATAAGGCTGTTTACTATCCTAAAACAGGTGCAATTGGCGCTTACTACGCACCAAATAACAACTCGCAACAGGTTAAGGTTGTGAGTGTTTGTTATTTAGAGGAAAAGTTAGGAATTAACCTGTTTCCTCAGTTAACTGAACAACAAAAACGTAATGTTTATCGTCTGCCGTTAACATCTAGTCAAGTTAAGCCAAACCAGAAGTTAGACTATTTACATTGGGATGGAGAAAGCCAGTGTGAACAAGACTTAAGTGCAGATCAGATCTACGCATTACAAGACCAGTTTAAAAAGCAGAAAAGCACGTCTTCTGAGCCTATGGAATCTAAAGTTCCAAGTATTGATGAAGAAACCAGAAAAGCCATTGTGAAACAGCTAGTAGAAGCTTTGGTGAACTATTTCTTGCAAATCATCAAATAAATCGTTTGCAGGCATTGTTGTACAGTTCTTATTCAATACAATAAGATGAATATACAGATCTGTCTATTCATCTATTTATTCAAATAAGGACAATAACAATGTTTGCCTCGATGTTTCTTTTTTCTTTTGCGATGTCGATTACCCCAGGTCCCGTCAATACCGTTATTTTATCAACCAGCTTAAATCATGGTTTAAAAAGATCACTTCCCTATATTTCAGGTGCCACGATTGGTTTTACCTTGCTTTTAATATTTATGGCGTTTGGGCTGCAAAGTGTATTAACCCAATTTCCTGTTGTCTTAAAAATTCTTGCCATTTGTGGAACGCTATTTGTTTGTTATATCGGAATAAAAATTATTCATTCTGCAGCAAATGTTTCTATTTCTAGTGTTCCGCTAGAACAGATGATCATTCCCAATTTTAAAGATGGTTTCTTTTTACAGTGGTTGAACCCTAAAGCGTGGTTGGCTTGTGTGTCGGGCATTACCATGTTTACTAGCATTGAACATCCAAAGGCTTTGCCGATTTTTATCGTGATTTATTTTTTCACCTGCTATATATGTTTGTTCTTTTGGGGATTCTGTGGTGATAAATTTTCAGTGCTACTCAATCACGGCAACCGTTTGAAATATTTTAATATCTTAATGGGTGCTTTTTTAATTTTATCGGCACTTTTAATTTTGATTGATTTTTTATAGATTGGTCGTATTACACTATCAACATATAACAATGAGACAACACTTATGTTTAAGCCATTTGAAAAGGGTACAGAGTCTTCTTCAATTGAAGATTTAACATTAGAAAATGATGTCGATTGCGTGAGCATTTATGGCAATTTGCAAATTACCAAAGACAAAGTTGGGTTAGAGCAGGCAAAAGCACTACAGAGCTTTTTAAATGATGTGGTTGCAGCTTTGGAAAAAGAAGAATTGCCTGAGAAAATTGAACGTCCAGCTGAACAAGAAGTGAATAATCCGTTTTTATAATTTATACATTTTATGTGTGATGTTTAGCATAGTCATGTTGCCATACAGTCTTTAGTACTACGTTAGGTCTTATTGAGTTTGTATAGACATTTCTTACTTTTGAAAGACCAAAAGTAAGCAAAAGTCTTTGTTGATCAGAGGGTACTTCCGTGTACCCCTGCTCAACAGGTGACATCCATGTCACCCCACCGCGATAGCATATTAAGGCTATAGATATAAAGAATTAATCCTTGTCTCCAGCAACTACCTTATAAATAATTGCACCAATCACAGCACCTAAAATCGGCGCTACCCAGAACAACCACAGCTGACTTAAAGCACCAGTTTGAGCAAAGAATGCAACACCTGTACTACGTGCAGGGTTCACAGAAGTGTTTGTAACCGGAATACTGATTAAGTGAATAAGCGTTAATGCAAGACCAATCGCAATAGGTGCAAAACCAGCAGGCGCACGACCATGTGTTGATCCTAAAATAACAATCAAGAAGAACGCAGTAAGTACCACTTCAATAATAAAAGCAGAACCTAAACCAAATTTATTTGGCGATAAATCACCAAAACCATTGGTTGCAAAACCGCCCACACCAGTAAAGCCAGCTTGACCTTGAGCGATAATGTAAAGAACAAATGCAGCAGCAGTCGCACCAACCACTTGCGCAACAATATATGGAATTAAATCTTTAACATCGAAACGGCCACCGACCCAAAGACCGACACTGACCGCGGGGTTAAAATGTCCACCAGAGATATGTCCTAAAGCATAAGCACCAGTGAGTACGGTTAAACCAAAGGCAAGGGCTACACCTGCAAAGCCAATACCAAGTTCAGGGAAAGCTGCGGCTAACACTGCGCTACCACAACCACCAAAGACTAGCCAAAACGTACCTAGGAATTCAGCAAAATATTTATTCATTGTGATTACTCATCTATTGATCTATTTTTAATTAATGTGAAATGTGTCACAAAAAATTAAGCATGTGACTATATGAAATTTTTGTTTTCAGTGTTGTTTTAATCAAGAAAAGATTTGTAAGTTTTGGTAGGTTATTCTTTGTCTAAAAATTGATCTCTCCATTGTTGCGGTGTTTGATTGGTCCAATGCTTAAATGCTCTTTGAAATGCGCTTTGTTCTGAATAACACAGCAAAAGTGCAATCTCTTGTAGGCTTAAATGCGGATCTTTTAAATACTCGGTTGCGAGCATAAAGCGTACTTGCTGAACACGTTCCTGAAAGCTGGTGTTCTGCTGTTGTAAATGCCGTTGAAGTTGCCGAACAGACAAGCCTAATTGCTTGGCAATATATTCAATTTGGTACTGATTTTTTTGTAAGCCAGTCAAAATTGAATGCTGTAAACGTTGATCAAGTTGAGTTGAATTGGGTAACTGTTCTAAAAGTGCTTGTGCTTGCTGAACCAATAGCTGCTGTAGAGTGTGGTCAGCGCTACTAAGCGGTTTATGAATTTCGGTAATTGGAATAAGTAACTCTGTACGGGGCTGACTAAAACGAACAGGGCATTGAAAGTACTGCTCGTAAACCCTGATATTTTTAGGGGCAGCATTTAAGAAACGTACTTCATGTAAATATACATCTTCATGAGACATAAAAAGACGTAAGAATTGAATCACCAGTGCAATAGCGATTTCATCGGTAAGTTGAGTCGGGTGTAACTCAGTCGCTTCCCAGCGAATAGAAGCATATTCTTCATATAGCTCAACCACCAATGGGCTTCCATCATAAATCAGACGATGAAAGTCATGATAGCGAATTAAAGCTTCACCTAAGTTATCGCAAGAGAGAGCAAGGTAGGCAATTATTCCTAAGTGTTTGGGCTGAACATATTTGGCAATTTCTAACCCTAAACCCGGCTTCGGGTCGAGTTTATAAATGACTTCTAATAGATCACGCCAAACCACATAGTCAAAGCGTTCCAGATTTTGTATTTGTTCTAATTGTTCAGGAATAGCTAAGCCATTAGCTTCGCAATAAGCTTTTAATAGATGTCCTAGTCCTCCATATACCGAGCCGGTATAATTTTTTAGTTGTGGCATCCTTGACCACCTCTTTCTTGTCGTGATTTGTCAATGAAACCATAAATTCTGGTCAATACCTAGCATAGCGAATTTTATATTCTAAATAAAAAGAAAAAGGAGTAAGGCGATGCTAAAAGGGTTTATTGCAGGAATTGCAGTTGCGAATGCATTTGAATGGGTGGCGCATAAATATATTTTGCATGGTGTACACCGTGCTGGACAACCGCGTTATAGCCCAGTACCAAGAAGCATGGAGTCCCATTGGGCACACCATCGTGAAGTCCGTAAACAACAATTTCATGATGATTGCTATGTGGAAGGTGTTAGTAACTGGCGTACTAAAAATGAGTTAATTTCACTTGCTGTGGTGGCAACCGTTTCAAGTGCAATGTTTTACCCATTTTCAAAAGGAATGGCGCTTGCAGCTTGGTATAGTGCAGGAAATTATTACTATATTCATCGCCGTGCACATTTAGAGCCTGACTGGGCAAAGCGTAAAATTCCGTGGCATTACGACCACCATATGAACTCGAACCAAGACGCCAACTGGTGCGTGACCAAACCTTGGTTTGATTATGTGATGGGTACACGTGTGGTATCTTCGGCAGACCTAAAAGAACAAAACCCTTTGGGGATAAGGTTACCTACTATGCTTGCTAGACCACTCTCTCAAGCTGTAGAAAAAATTTTCCCTGCAAAATGGGTCGAGAAAAAAGAAAAGCCTCAACTCGTTAGTGACATCAATATGGTCGATGGCGCTGCATAAAAAATAAAGGGGCATATTGCCCCTTTAAATATAAATAAGCTTACAAGCGCATTTCGATGCCTTGTTCAGCTAAATATTGTTTAGCTTCTGGAATCGTATATTGGCCAAAGTGGAAAATACTTGCTGCCAATACTGCATCGGCACCACCTTGTAAAATACCGTCTGCAAGGTGTTGTAAGTTACCTACACCGCCTGAGGCAATCGTTGGAATAGTAACGCGGTCATTAATGGCACGCATTAAAGCAATATCGTAACCTGCTTTAGTGCCGTCGGCATCCATACTGGTAATGAGTAACTCACCCGCACCGTAGTCAGCCATTTTTACAGCCCATTCAATCGCATCAATACCCGTTGGTTTACGGCCACCATGAGTAAAGATTTCCCATTTGTTGTCGCCAGTTTTTTTGGCATCGATCGCAACCACAATACATTGCGCGCCAAAATGCTGTGAGGCTTCTTGAACAAATTCCGGATTAAATACGGCAGCCGAGTTAATACTCACTTTGTCTGCACCTGCATTTAATAACGCACGAATATCTTCAACCTTACGTACTCCACCACCGACAGTTAAGGGCACAAATACAGTCTCGGCCATACGTTCAACAGTACGGTAAGTGGTATCGCGGCCATGATGTGTAGCGGTAATGTCTAAGAAAGTAATTTCGTCTGCCCCTTGTTCGTTATAGCGACGAGCCACTTCAACAGGGTCGCCTGCATCACGAATATCGAGGAATTGAACGCCTTTAACTACGCGTCCGTTATCAACGTCTAGGCAAGGAATAATACGTTTAGCAAGCATAGCTTTTTCCAAAAATAATCGCCGTTGGTGAAAGTTCCTACACAGGCGCTACACCTTCATGGAGGGAAGAGGTATTCTATCAAACTTCACAGATGTTTTTTGCAGGTTTTCCATGTCGGTTTATACCCCGTTGAGTTTAGATGAAGTTCGCACCTTTGCTGCACCTTATGGATTAGAGGTGTTGGAGCTGAACCCAATTCAGGGAGGTATTCAAAACACCAATTATTTTTTGGTTGATGTAAACCGCAAACAATATGTACTTACCGTGTTTGAAGAGTTAGATGCCAAAGGGGCAGGTGAACTTATTCCTGTACTTGAACAATTAGGCACTCATGATGTACCCGTTGCCGTGCCATTAAAGCATAGCGGCCAAGCGGTTCACGTTATTGCAGAAAAGCCTGCACAGATTGCACCACGTCTTATGGGGCACCATCCCATGCAAACCACAGTAGCCCAAGTTGCGGCAATTGCAGATGCACAAGCGAAACTGCATGTGGCTTTACAAGATTTTCCGCTTGAGCGTGAATATCGACGCGATCATCAATACTGGACAGGCGTTGCAGAGCAGCTTAAGCCAAATATGACTCAAGATGACCAAGCTTTACTTGAGCAGGTCTATCAAGCGTTTAATGCGAAAACAGCACAGTATTCAAACCGACCAACAGGTTTTATTCATTCAGATTTATTCCGCGACAATACATTGTTTGAAGGTGATCAATTACAAGGTATCTTAGATTTTTACGAGTTAAATCAAGATGAATTACTGTTTGATATTGCGATTACCATCAATGATTTTTGTACCGAATATCCAGCAGCACATTTAAACACAGACAAAGTGGCAGCTTACTTAGCGGCATACCAAAAAGTTCGAGTGCTTACTTCAGATGAACTTGAATGTTTAGATGTATTCTTAGCAATGGCAGCGTGCCGTTTCTGGTCAATGCGTTTGCAAGTTGCTCAAAAAAATAAAGAAGAAGGACGTACAGGCGACGACATTTTGCAAAAAGATCCGCAAGAAATGCGAGCAATGATGCAAGACCGTTTAAGTCATGTAAAAGCATAAAAGGAATAAAGATGCGAGATCAGGGGCGATTAGTCGAATGGTTCGACGAAAAAGGTTATGGCTTTATTCAGCCAGATGATGCTGAAAAAGAGCGAGTCTTTTTGCATATCAAAGATTTTGCACGCCCCGGACCTCGGCCAATTATTGGTTGTGCACTAGAGTATTTGGTCATTTTAGATGAGCGAGGTCGCTTCCGTGCCCAGCAAGTCACTTATTTAAAGGCATCACAAACGCGTAAAGCTTCAAAGTCAGCAAAAACAGAATCTTCATTTCAGGCAAAACCATGGTCTGCCATGCAAATGGGCATCGTATTTTATTTTGTTCTAATGGGCATTATGAGTTTTATCCATGTTCTGCCAGCTTATACCTTATTGTTTATCTTAATGACGAATGTCTTAAGTTATTGGCTATATTCACAAGATAAAGAAGCCGCACAACTAGGCAATCGCCGTATTCCTGAACAGACTTTACATATTGTGAGTTTTTTAGGCGGTTGGCCAGCTGCATGGTGGGCACAACAAAAACTGAGACATAAAACACAAAAACAACCATTTCGTAAGATTTATTTTTGTACCATATTCCTTCATTTACTTTTGATTTTGTGGCTAATTTCTCCTTTAAACGTTTTGCGGGGATCATAAAAGTAAATTGTTTTATTAAACTTGAGAGGTATAAAAATGAATAGTTCTATCGACCAAGATCCAAATCGTACTTTAACACTTATTTTGTATGTACTTTATATTGTTGCCATTTTTACGGGCGGCTTACTTGCGATTATTGCTTTAATTATTAACTACGTAAAACGTTCCGATGTTCAAGGTTCAATTTTTGCGAGTCACTTTACTTGGCAAATCAGAACATTCTGGTGGTATCTCGCTTGGAATATTATTGCCTTTTTACCGTTTATTTTCTTGTTTTTTACAGGTGAAAATACCGATTTATTTGCAGGTGTTGCGATCTCATCGACCGTATTCTGTGTGGGCGTGATTACAGCGGCATGGATCTGGATCGTATATCGTGCAATTCGCGGTCTGATTGCGTTAAATGATAACCGCCCGATGTACCAACCTTAATAAATAAAAAAGAGAGCGTTAAGCTCTCTTTTTTATTCTCGAATTCTTTTAGTTTTTTTAATGGGTAACTTAAGTTTTAACTCACTGACTAAAACACCTAACACCACTAAAGCACCGCCAAAAAGGGCAATCAGTGGTAAACGCTCACCTGCGATTCGGCCAATAACCCCAGCCCAAACAGGTTCTCCTGCATAAATAATCGCAGCACGTGAAGGATCGACCATACGCTGAGCCCAGTTCATCACAAATTGAATCAGTGCACTTGCTAAACCTAATGTAACAGCTGTAAGTACAAGCGGCCATGAAAATGCTGGAATCGTTTGCTCGCCCACCACAGGCATAACGGCAAACGAAAGTAGAGATGCGACAGCAAGTTGAATAATGGTCACACGACGCAAATTTACCTTTCCAGCAAAATAACTAATAAAAATAATTTCTAAAGCAATCGCAACTGAGCCAAGTACTGTTAAAAGCTGCCCAAAACTTAATGAAATTTGCTCAAAACCATT
>NZ_JEYB01000055.1:0-23173 GCF_000582255.1 Acinetobacter sp. 1566109
GCTCCTGAGTATGAAGAACAATTGGTTGATTTGACTTTACCGATCATGGTTTTTAGTGGAATTGATGAAGAAGATCCACAAATGGAGTCTTTCCGACGCAATGGACAGTTAATGGATGAACTGGCAGAAGAAATTCCAGATAATTTGAATGAATTATATTTGATGTACCATACTCCAAATTAATTTATTAGAAGAAATAATAAATAACGTCCTTTCTAGGGCGTTTTTTATTATTAGCACTTATTTAGTAGAAACAAAAAAAGGCATTTAGAAAACTAAATGCCTTTTGAAGTTACTTTTTAATTTTATAGGCGTTTACGCTTAGCAGCAGCAATTTGTGACTGGCGCATACGGAAACCAGCTTTTTGTTTCTCTGTCGTTTTATCGATGCAATATACGCAAGAAACACCATGTTCATAGCTTGGTAGCGCTGATTCTTCAGGAGTTAAAGGCCAGCCACAAGCATGACATTTAATGTTTGCGCCTTCTTCGACTCCATGAGTTACCGCAGTACGTCCGTCAAATACGAAACATTCACCTTCCCAAAGACTTTCATCAGCTGGTGTTTCTTCTAAATATTTGAGAATACCGCCTTTTAGGTGATAAACCTCTTTAAATCCTTCTTGAAGAAGTAAAGAAGTTGATTTTTCACAACGAATACCACCAGTACAGAACATCGCAATTTTTTTGTCTTTATGTTGTTCTAATTCTTTTTTTACGTACTCAGGAAATTCGCGGAATGTTTCTGTTTTAGGGTCAATTGCACCTTTGAAAGTGCCGGCTTTGTATTCATAGTCATTACGTGTGTCGATTAAGATGACATCATCGCGTGCAATAAGCTCATTCCATTCTTTAGGATCAAGATAGTGACCAACTAAATCACGAGGTTTTACTTCTACACCTAAAGTCACAATTTCTTTTTTAAGCTTAATTTTCATTTTACGGAAAGGTTTGTCAGAGCTATGGGATTCTTTGTATTCCATAGCATTGAAGCCTTCATTTAATAAAAATTGATGAATAGTATCAATTGCCTCACGGTCTCCTGCAACCGTACCATTAATTCCTTCACCTGCTACAATCAGAGTTCCGCAAAGGTTAATTGTTTTCACTAAGTCTAAAAGACGTAGTTGAAGATCGGCCGGATCTTGAACTTCTTTAAATTGATATAGTGCTGCAACAACCCAACCTGCGGTCGCTTGCTGTTCTACAGGTGCAAGCTGTTCTACAGTAGCGTTCATGGAATACTCCAAATGTATTAAGATAGAAATTTAAGGCGCGTATTTTAGCGCGAAAATTTGTAATAAGCGAGAAAACCATAAAAAGTATATGGTTTATTTAAGGAGTTTGTTTTGAGTAATGATCATCGAACGCTCTCTCTCACCCCATGTGCAGGGCGTTGTTCAACAGTTTTTGGTGATCAAGTATGTCGTGGTTGTCGCCGTTTTAACCATGAAGTAATTCAATGGAATACTTATACAGTAGAGCAGCGTTTAGCTGTCTGGAAGCGCTTAGATGATCAATTAGACCAAATTTTGGTGCCTATGTTGCCACAGGCAAATATCCAGCATGTGGAAGGGTTTATATTAAGTAAGCGTGTTCGGTTAATGGAAGGGGCGAGTAAAGGCCGTAAACTCTATCATGCCTTAAAAATATGTGAAAAAAATAAGCATCTTGCATCTGAAAGTGGTTTGGGTATTTCAGAAGCACAAGTTAAAGACATATGGACTGAATTTGAAAGACGTGTCTTGGCTTTGGCTAAAGCAAGTTATGAGCTGGCTTGGTTAAGAGCTGATGGTATTAGTCATCACTTGTTAAATATATTTGAAGAAGAATAACTTTTAAAAAACTTATTTATAAAAAAAGCTGCCATTAGGCAGCTTTTTTACATTAATGTTCTTTCGAATATTAACGCTTGATGTCACGTTGCACTTCACCAGTGTAAAGCTGACGTGGACGACCAATTTTGTAAGGGCCGCTGTGCATTTCTAACCAGTGGCTGATCCAGCCAACTGTACGTGCAAGAGCGAAGATAACAGTAAACATTTCTGTTGGGATGCCAATCGCTTTAAGGATGATACCAGAGTAGAAGTCTACGTTAGGGTAAAGTTTACGTTCAACAAAGTACGGGTCGTTCAATGCAATACGTTCAAGTTCCATAGCAAGCGCTAATTGAGGATCGTTGATACCTAATGCTTCAAGAACTTCGTCACAAGTTTGCTTCATCACTTTAGCACGTGGGTCGAAGTTTTTGTAAACGCGGTGACCGAAGCCCATAAGTTTAACTTCTTTGCGTTTAACTTTTTCCATGAACTCAGCAACATTTTCAACGCTACCGATTTCATCAAGCATTTTAAGAACTGCTTCGTTCGCGCCACCGTGTGCAGGTCCCCAAAGAGCAGAGATACCAGCAGAGATACACGCATATGGATTCGCACCAGTAGAACCAGCAAGACGAACTGTAGACGTAGAAGCGTTTTGTTCGTGGTCAGCATGAAGCGTGAAAATACGATCCATTGCACGCGCAAGAACAGGGTTTACTTTGTAGTCACGGTCTGCAGGAGTTGCAAACATCATGTGTAAGAAGTTTTCCGCGTAATTTAAGTCGTTACGTGGATAGATGAATGGCTGGCCTACAGTATATTTGTAGCTCCAAGCAGCAAGCGTTGGAATTTTAGCAATCAAACGAATCGCGGTAATTTCGCGGTGGTTGATGTCTTCAATGTCAAGGTTGTTGTGATAGAACGCAGATAATGCGCCAACTACACCAACCATGATTGCCATAGGGTGTGCGTCACGACGGAAACCATTGAAGAAACGGCTAACTTGATCGTGAACCATAGTGTGAGCACGAACTTTCGCATCGAACTCAACTTTTTGTTCAGCGGTTGGTAACTCACCATTTAATAATAAATAACAAGTTTCAAGGTAGTCTGCTTGAGTCGCTAACTGGTCAATCGGGTAACCGCGGTGTAATAAAATACCTTTGTCACCATCGATAAATGTGATTTTAGACTCGCATGAAGCTGTCGCCATAAAACCAGGATCAAAAGTAAAGTGACCTGAGGCCAATACATCTTTAACGTCGATTACATCGGGACCTAATGTGCCACTGTAAATTGGTAATTCAATTTCTTTGCCATCAAGATGTAATACGGCTTTTTTGCCAGTTGCTTCAGACATTCAATAGATCTCCTGTCCTGGTGAATGATTATCTGACTCGAAATCCTAATTTTCTCATGTGCGAATCAGACGGTGTCAAAATTTGCTATAAGATTAGTGAGTACTGAAATTTTGTCAATTATACTTATGGATAAAAAATGACGTTCCCACAGAGAGTTAGTCATCAAGACCCGAGCAAAAAAGTCAGTAAAATCACTGCATCGGGATGGTATCATAAGTCAATTCAAGAAGAACGTGCAGAAAAAAAATGAAGCGTGAGTACAATTGTAAGCAAATTTTTAAATTAGAATTAAGAATCAGACGTGGTCATAAAATGCCAATCCGCTTAAAAAAATCATAAAACTCAGTCTGTAATTTTAAATTGCGATTCAAAAAATGCTTAATTATCACTATTTGATAATTCCAAAAGTTGTACTTTTTTTAAGTTTAATTGTTTAAAAAATAGCTTGTTGAACATCCTTAAAAATTTAAAACTCTTTTTTTTGTAAAAATACTACTCACTGTTAAGAGTCAAGTAGCTCTTTATTACATTTAAGATAAATGATGATAGTGGATATTTTTAAAATAAAAATGATTAAAATTAGTATGTAACGGTAAATTTGGTTTATGATTTTGATTAGGCTTGATGAATTATTAACTTTATCTTTAGTCTAAAACTCACTTATTTTAGATAAAGCAGTAGAAAAGATATTTTTTATAAAAGATGTTGTTAAACAAGCACATGTTTTGTTTACTCTTAAATTTTGGATAGGGAAGACTACTGTTTGGCTATGTGAATGATTCTTATTTAATGAGTTTTTGCGGAAAAGGCAAAGTGGATTGTTTGTATTTTGATATTTCGCGTTTTATAATTCAGTGTCGTTTATAGGTTAGGCATGAGCTGTGCTTGCCTAACAATGCCAGCTTTCCTTGGAATTAATTCAACAAACTCCGGTCGGAGTTTCTACCTACAGGATGCCCGCTGTGAAAAGCAACAGACCTGTCAATTTGTCCATGGGTCAGGTGTTAGCGGTAAATTTACGCTCACCCGTGGCTATTGCATCAATTTTACACCGTTTATCAGGTGTCATCGTTTTCTTATTAGTACCAGTTCTCTTATGGATTCTAGATAAATCATTATCTTCACCAGAAGGATTTGACTACGTTAAAAATGTCGTTTTCGGAAATATCCTTGTACGTTTTGTCGTGTGGGTATTTGTAGCCGGCTTAATTTTCCACTTTATTGCTGGGGTTAAGCATTTGCTTGCAGATCTAGGTTTTGCTGAAGAACTGCAAAGCGGTCGTATTGCAGCGACAATTTCATTGATCTTATCTGTGGTAGCCATTATCGCAGCCTTTGTATGGATTATGTTCTAATGAAAAGTGCTACAGGTTTAACAGGTTCAGGTTCTCGTGATTGGTTTATCCAGCGTGTAAGTGCTGTGGTATTGGCAGCTTATACTGTTGTTCTTTTTGGTTGGATTCTCTGCAAAGGCGGATTTGACTATCAACAATGGGCTGGCTTCATGATGACATTACCAATGAAGATTTTCTCTTTATTGGCAATTTTGTCGCTTATCGCACACGCATGGATTGGTATGTGGCAAGTTTTCACTGACTATGTCACTACTCGTCAAATGGGTCCTTCAGCGAAAGGTTTACGCCTTGTACTGACTACGGCTGTCATTATTGCAGTGTTTGTGTACGCAATCTGGGGTATCCAGATTTTCTGGGCGAATTGATAGGAAGATATCATGGGCGCGATAAACCCTAAAGAAGATTATTCAAATATTCAAAACCTCACTTTCGATGCTGTTATCGTTGGTGGTGGTGGTTCTGGTATGCGTGCATCTTACCAACTTGCTCAAGCAGGTTTGAAAGTTGCTGTACTTACTAAAGTTTTCCCAACACGTTCACATACAGTTGCTGCTCAGGGTGGTATCGGTGCGTCGTTAGGTAACATGCAAGAAGATAACTGGCATTTCCACTTTTACGATACGGTAAAAGGTTCTGACTGGTTAGGTGACCAAGACGCAATTGAATTTATGTGTCGTGAAGCACCAAAAGTTGTGTATGAACTTGAACACATGGGTATGCCGTTTGACCGTAACGCTGATGGTACAATTTACCAACGTCCGTTCGGTGGTCACTCTGCGAACTATGGTGATAAACCAGTTCCACGTGCTTGTGCTGCTGCTGACCGTACTGGTCACGCATTATTGCACACGCTTTATCAAAGCAACGTGAAAATGGGTACTCAATTCTTCGTTGAATGGATCGCTCTTGATTTGATCCGTAACGAAGCAGGTGATGTGCTTGGTGTGACTGCAATTGACCAAGAAACTGGTAATATTGCCGTATTCCAAGCAAAAGCAACCTTATTTGCAACTGGTGGTGCTGGTCGTGTTTACCGTGCATCAACAAATGCTTATATCAACACTGGTGACGGTCTTGGTATGGCTGCTCGTGCTGGCATTCCATTACAAGATATGGAATTCTGGCAATTCCACCCTACGGGTGTTGCGGGCGCAGGTGTATTGTTAACTGAAGGTTGTCGTGGTGAAGGTGCGATCCTTCGTAACAAAGACGGCGAACCGTTCATGGAACGTTATGCACCGACTTTAAAAGACTTGGCTCCACGTGACTTCGTATCACGCTCTATGGATCAGGAAATTAAAGAAGGTCGTGGTTGTGGTCCAAAAGGTGATTATATCTTACTTGATATGACTCACTTAGGTGCTGACACAATCATGAAGCGTTTACCATCTGTATTTGAGATCGGTAAAAAATTCGCAAACGTAGACATTACTAAAGAACCAATTCCAGTAGTGCCAACAATCCATTATCAAATGGGTGGTATTCCTACGAATATGCATGGTCAAGTGTGCTTACCAGAACCTGGTACAGACAACTACACTAAACCTGTAAAAGGTTTCTATGCAATTGGTGAATGTTCTTGCGTATCAGTACATGGTGCAAACCGTTTAGGTACTAACTCACTTCTTGACTTGGTTGTATTTGGTAAAGCTGCTGGTGAGCACATTATCGACTACGTAACTAAGCATCATGGTGATGAATATGCACCGCTTCCAACAAACGTATTAGAGCAAACTTTAAATCGCGTACGTAAGTTGGATGAATCAACTTCTGGTGAAAATGCACAAGAAGTTGCTGATGCAATTCGTGATATCGTTCAAGACCACGCTGGTGTGTTCCGTACTCAAGCATTGCTTGATAAAGGTGTTAAAGAGATTCTTGCTCTTGAACCGCGTGTGCGTAACATTCACTTGAAAGATAAATCTAAAGTATTTAACACTGCACGTGTTGAAGCGCTTGAAGTTGAAAACTTATATGAAGTTGCAAAAGCTACATTAATTTCAGCTGCTGCGCGTAAAGAATGTCGTGGTGCGCATACGGTAGTTGACTATGAATTACCAGCTGATCACCCAACTTATTCATACGGTCGCCGTGATGATGAGTGGATGAAACATACTTTATGGTATTCATCAGATAACCGTTTGGAATATAAGCCAGTGCGCTTCAAGCCGTTAACTGTTGATCCAATTCCACCAGCACCACGTACATTCTAATCGGGAGTATAAAGATGAGTAGAGGTACTCGTACATTCGAAATCTACCGCTATGATCCTGATAAGGATAAAGCGCCGTACATGCAAACTTTCAAACTTGAATTGACTGATAAGCACCGTATGTTGCTTGATGCATTGCTTGCTTTGAAAGTTCAAGACGAAACGTTAACATTCCGTCGCTCTTGCCGTGAAGGTATTTGTGGTTCTGATGGTGTGAACATCAATGGTAAGAATGGTTTAGCTTGCTTGCAAAACCTTAATGACCTACCAGAGAAAATCGTAATTCGTCCATTGCCAGGTTTGCCGGTTGTTAAAGATTTGGTTGTTGATATGAACCAATTCTATGATCAATATGACAAAATTCAGCCATTCTTGATCAATAACCAGCCAGCTCCACCTAAAGAGCGTTTACAGTCTCCGGAAGAGCGTGAACACTTAAATGGTTTGTATGAGTGTATTCTTTGTGCATGTTGTTCAACTTCATGCCCATCATTCTGGTGGAACCCTGATAAATTCTTGGGTCCTTCAGCATTGTTGAATGCATACCGTTTTATTATCGATTCTCGTGATACTGCGACAGCAGATCGTTTGGCTCGTCTTGACGATCCATTCAGTTTGTTCCGCTGTAAAGGTATCATGAACTGTGTGTCAGTATGTCCTAAAGGTTTGAATCCAACAAAAGCTATCGGTCACATCCGTAATATGTTGTTAGATCAAGCGGGTTAATTCTGCACAAATAGAGAACGCACATCCTTGATGTGCGTTTTTTTTTAATTTTATAATAGACGTCTTATACTTTAGTCGTTAAAAGAGGGGTTTTTATATAAAGCACCATATATTAATAGATAAAATTGGATATGTATTTCGCCAATTTATAGATGGTATGTGTCAAAAAAATCAATCGTTCGTTAAGAACATGATACGATTTGCCACAAAGTTGTAGGTAAAAAAAGCGTATACTAGTGAAATTAAATTAAGTGGCACGATCTTAGATCAGTGCTTAATTTTTATGGTCAAAGTCATTTTAGAAAAGTTAATTGTATAGTTAATTTTTCTAAAAAGATTTGCAAAAAATTGCTCGGTTTTAATCGAGTATAAGGTGAGTGATGATGCCATTGAGGGCGTTGTGATTCATTAATTACCTATGGAGTTTTCTCTCTAGGTAGTATGACGCCCCATGGTCTTGAAGACCTGTTGGGTAAGTAGTGTCATTTTTACCAATTTGACATTATGCATCATGGGTGTGCTTAAAAGGCAGCCTGTAATATTTTTTGCAATAGGAAATGGGTCCACAAATGCAAGAAGTTGCTGACGCATTGCGTCTTGACACTGAACTTTCCGCTGATAGTGCAGCGTATATTGAAGAACTTTACGAGCAGTACCTGACTTCCCCAACCTCCGTCGCTGAGGACTGGCGCCAATATTTCGATAAATATCCAAAGGGTGACCAACCACACAGCGCTGTGCGTGAGCAATTCCTATTACTAGGACGTAATGCTAATCGTGTTCAACCTGTTGTACAAAGTACTGTAAGTACTGAGCATGAGCGTCGTCAAATTGGCGTTTTACAACTTATTGCTGCTTATCGCAATCGCGGACATCAAAAAGCTAAATTAGATCCATTAGGTCTTGCTAAGCGTGAAGATATTCCTGATTTAGATCTTTCAGCACACGGTTTAACCAAATCAGATTTAGATACAGTATTCAATACAGGCAATCTTGAGATTGGCAAGAGCGAAGCAACGCTTGCCGAAATGATTGAAGCAATGGAAGCAATCTATTGTGGTTCAATCGGTGTTGAATACATGCACATCGTGGACACAAAAGAAAAACGTTGGATTCAACAGCGTCTTGAAAGTGCCCGTGGTAAATTCAATTTCTCAAATGATCAAAAGAAAGGCTTCTTAGAGCGTTTAACTGCTGCTGAGGGGCTAGAAAAATATCTCGGTAATAAATACGTCGGTGCTAAACGCTTTGGTGTTGAAGGCGGCGAATCTTTTATTCCTATGGTAAATGAGATTATCCAGCGTGCTGGTGCTGTAGGTTGTAAAGAAGTTGTTATCGGTATGCCACACCGTGGCCGTTTGAACCTTCTTGTTAATATTATGGGTAAAAATCCGGCGGACTTGTTTGGTGAGTTCGAAGGTAAATCACTTCATAAGAAAGGTTCTGGTGACGTTAAATACCACCAAGGTTTCTCAAGTAATGTAATGACTCCAGGTGGTGAAGTTCACTTGGCATTGGCATTTAACCCATCTCACTTGGAAATTGTTGGTCCTGTAGTTGAAGGTTCTGTGCGTGCGCGTCAAGTACGTCGTAGAGACATCGGCGGTGATGACGTATTGCCAGTTATTGTTCATGGTGATGCTGCATTTGCAGGTCAAGGTGTGAACATGGAAACCTTCCAAATGTCACAAACTCGTGGCTATACAGTTGGTGGTACGGTTCATATTATTGTGAATAACCAAGTTGGTTTCACAACTTCTGATCCACGTGATGCGCGTTCTACAGAGTACTGTACAGACGTTGCTAAAATGATTCAGGCACCGATTTTCCATGTAAATGGTGATGATCCTGAAGCTGTTATCTTTGCTACTCAATTAGCACATGATTTCCGTCACGAATTCCGTAAAGATGTTGTTATCGATTTGTTCTGTTATCGCCGTCGTGGTCATAACGAAGCGGATGAGCCATCTGGTACACAACCATTGATGTATCAAGTAATTGCGAAGAAAGCAACTACTCGTACACTTTATGCTGATCAACTTGTACAAGAGAAAGTACTTGATCGTGCTGAAGCTGATCAAATGGTTGAAGATTACCGTTCTGATTTAGAAGCGGGTAATCATGTAGCAAATGCATTGATTCTTGAACCAAATACCAAAATGTTTGTTGATTGGACTCCATATTTGGGCCATGACTATACAGACGATTGGGATACTTCATTTGACTTGAACCGCCTTAAAGAATTAGGCGAGGGCATGAGCAAACTTCCTGAAGGGTTTGTAATGCAGCGTCAGGTTCAAAAAGTAATTGAAGATCGCGTGAAAATGCAAACTGGTGAAACTCCTTTAAACTGGGGTGCAGCAGAAACTTTAGCTTATGCGACTTTATTGGATGAAGATTATCTAGTTCGTATTACTGGTGAAGACGTAGGTCGTGGTACCTTCTCACACCGTCATGCGAAATTGCATAACCAAGTTGACGGTTCAACTTACATTCCTCTTTGTCATGTTAAAGAGAACCAACCACGTTTCGCGATTTACGATTCTTTGTTATCTGAAGAAGCAGTTCTTGCATTTGAATATGGTTACGCAACTACAATTCCTAAGAGCTTAATTATTTGGGAAGCACAATTTGGTGACTTCGTAAACTGTGCTCAGGTTGTGATTGATCAGTTTATTGCTTCTGGTGAGACTAAGTGGGAGCGTGTTTGTGGTTTAACGATGTTGTTACCACATGGTTTCGAAGGTCAAGGTCCAGAGCACTCTTCAGCTCGTTTAGAACGTTTCTTACAGTTATGTGCTGAAGACAACATGCAAGTGATCACTCCAACGACACCTGCACAGATTTTCCATGCATTACGTCGTCAGGCTGTACGCCCAATTCGTAAGCCATTAATCGTAATGTCACCGAAATCTTTACTTCGTCATAAACTTGCAACTTCTACTTTAGAAGAGCTAGCACATGGTTCATTCCAGACTGTAATTGACGAAATCGATCAAATTAACAAGTCAGATGTAACTCGTCTCGTACTTTGTGGCGGTAAAGTTTATTACGACTTACTCGAAAAACGTCGTGAACAAAACTTAACTAATGTTGCAATCGTACGTATTGAACAGTTGTATCCATATCCAGAGCAACGTCTTGCAGAAATCTTGGCTGCTTATCCAAATGTGAAAGAACTCGTTTGGGCACAAGAAGAGCCGAAGAACCAAGGCGCTTGGTTGTTTATCGCACCGCGTTTATATGACGATATCTTAAAATCTGGCAAACAAATCCGTATCAGTTTTGCAGGTCGTGAAGCTTCTGCTGCACCAGCTTGTGGCTCACCGTACTTGCATGCAAAACAACAAGCTCAGCTAATTAATGATGCATTGGCAATCGAAGCTGAACAATCAGGAGATTCTCAATAATGGCAACCGAAATTAAAGCACCGGTATTCCCAGAGTCTGTTGCAGATGGCACCATCGCAACTTGGCATAAAAAGGTGGGTGAACCTGTATCACGTGATGAAGTAATCTGTGATATTGAAACCGACAAAGTTGTTTTAGAAGTTGTTGCTCCTGCAGATGGTAGCTTGGTTGCAATCATTAAAGGTGAAGGCGATACAGTTCTTTCTGACGAAGTTATTGCTCAATTCGAAGCTGGTGCTGGCGCAGCTGCTGCTCCTGCAGCAGTAGAACAAGCAGTTGCTCAAACTCAAGCTGGTGCAGCTCCTGTTGTTGAGCGTACAGAAACTGTGTCTGATCAAGCTCCTGCGGTTCGTAAAGCGTTAACTGAATCTGGTATTGCTGCTTCTGACGTACAAGGTACTGGTCGTGGTGGTCGTATCACTAAAGAAGATGTTGCAAACCATCAAGCTAAACCAGCTGCTAACGTTACTCCGTTAA
Organism: Acinetobacter sp. 1566109; assembly: GCF_000582255.1. Lineage (NCBI taxonomy): Bacteria > Pseudomonadati > Pseudomonadota > Gammaproteobacteria > Moraxellales > Moraxellaceae > Acinetobacter > Acinetobacter sp. 1566109. Next base: position 11,362 of record NZ_JEYB01000055.1, read on the forward strand.
GCGTTGCTGTTGGCGAGCGTATCGAAAAACGCGTTCCAATGACTCGTTTACGTAAACGTGTTGCTGAGCGTCTTCTTGCAGCTACTCAAGAAACTGCAATGTTAACTACATTTAACGAAGTTAACATGAAGCCAATCATGGAATTGCGTAAGCAATATAAAGATGCTTTCGAAAAACGTCATGGTGCTCGTTTAGGCTTCATGTCATTCTTCGTTAAAGCAGCAACTGAAGCGCTTAAACGTTACCCAGCTGTAAATGCTTCAATTGATGGCGACGATATCGTTTATCACGGTTACTATGACATCGGTGTTGCAGTATCTTCTGATCGTGGTCTTGTTGTACCAGTATTACGTGATACGGACCGTATGAGCTACGCAGAAGTTGAAGCAGGTATTGCTGCTTATGCTGCTAAAGCACGTGATGGTAAATTATCTATCGAAGAAATGACTGGTGGTACTTTCACTATCACTAACGGTGGTACTTTCGGTTCATTGCTTTCAACTCCTATTTTGAACCAGCCGCAAACTGGTATCTTGGGTATGCACAAAATCCAAGAGCGTCCTATGGCGGTAAATGGTCAAGTTGAAATCTTGCCAATGATGTACTTAGCGCTTTCTTACGACCACCGTATGATCGATGGTAAAGAAGCTGTAGGTTTCTTAGTAGCAATCAAAGAATTGTTAGAAGAGCCAGCTAAACTCATCCTTGATCTTTAATTTCTTCGAATAAATACCTACCAGGATAGAGCGATCCTCTATCTTGGTTTATGGAGATAAAAATGTCTCAACAATTTGATCTTGTTGTCATCGGCGGTGGTCCTGGTGGTTATGAAGCTGCGATTCGTGCTGCTCAACTAGGCTTCAAAGTCGCTTGTATTGAAAAACGTATTCACAACGGTAAGCCTTCTTTAGGTGGTACTTGCTTAAACGTAGGTTGTATCCCTTCTAAAGCTTTGCTTGATTCTTCTCATCGTTATGAAGATACAGTGCATCACTTAGCTGATCACGGTATTACAACTGGTGAAGTGAATTTCGATCTTGCAAAACTTCTTGCTCGTAAAGACAAAATTGTTGACCAATTAACTGGCGGTATCGACCAATTGCTTAAAGGCAACGGTATTGAGTGGTTAAAAGGTACAGGTAAATTACTTGCTGGTAAAAAAGTTGAGTTCGTTTCTCATGAAGGTGAAACTCAAGTTTTAGAACCTAAATACGTGATTCTTGCGTCTGGTTCTGTGCCTGTAAATATTCCTGTAGCTCCTGTAGATCAAGATATTATTGTTGATTCAACTGGCGCATTAAACTTCCCAGAAGTACCTAAGCGTTTAGGTGTAATTGGTGCAGGTGTAATCGGTTTAGAACTTGGCTCAGTATGGCGTCGTCTTGGTGCTGAAGTTGTTGTATTTGAAGCAATGGATGCATTCTTGCCAATGGCTGATAAAGCTTTGGCAAAAGAATACCAAAAGCTTTTAACTAAGCAAGGTCTTGATATTCGCGTTGGTGCTAAAGTTTCTGGCACTGAAGTTAATGGTCGTGAAGTGACTGTTAAATACACTCAAGGTGGCGAAGAAAAAACTCAAACTTTTGACAAATTAATCGTTTGTGTTGGCCGTAAAGCTTATGCAGAAGGTTTATTGGCTGAAGATTCAGGCATTAAATTAACTGAACGTGGTTTAGTTGAAGTAAACGATCACTGTGCAACTTCTGTAGAAGGTGTATATGCGATTGGTGACTTAGTTCGCGGTCCAATGCTTGCTCATAAAGCAATGGAAGAGGGTGTAATGGCTGTTGAACGTATTCACGGTCATGCTGCTCAAGTAAACTATGACACAATCATTTCTGTTATCTATACACACCCTGAAGCGGCGTGGGTTGGTTTAACTGAAGAACAAGCTAAAGAAAAAGGTCATGAAGTAAAAACTGGTCAATTCGGTTTTGCTGTAAATGGTCGTGCTTTAGCTGCTGGTGAAGGTGCAGGTTTTGTTAAGTTCGTTGCTGATGCAAAAACTGACCGTTTATTAGGTATGCATGTGATTGGACCTGCAGCATCTGATATCGTTCACCAAGGTATGATCGCTCTTGAATTTGTATCTTCTGTTGAAGATCTTCAGTTGATGACTTTTGGTCACCCAACATTCTCTGAAGTTGTTCATGAAGCTGCACTTGCTGTAGATGGTCGTGCAATTCACGCGATTCAACGTAAGCGTAAATAAAATTAAAGAGCGGTTTCTCCGCTCTTTTTCACATTTGATGGTGTGATTAAAAAATCATCAAGTTGATAGACGTAGACAGCAATTTGCACATACAACATGAGAATGTTGCGCAAATTGAAGACAACAAACAAAGTTAAGTAGGTAACTAAATGAACTTACATGAGTATCAAGCTAAAGCGTTATTGAAAGAATATGGTATGCCGGTACAAGAAGGTATCTTGGCAACCAATGCAGACGAAGCAGTTGCTGCATTTGAACAGCTTGGTGGTAAATTCGCTGTAATGAAGGCGCAAGTTCATGCTGGTGGTCGTGGTAAGGCTGGTGGCGTTAAAGTTGCAAAATCTAAAGAAGATGTTATCGAGTTTGCAAACAATATCATTGGTACTCGTCTTGTAACGTATCAAACAGATGCAAATGGTCAACCAGTAAACAGCATCATTGTTGCTGAAGACGTATATCCAGTTGAGCGTGAGCTTTACTTGGGCGCGGTTGTAGACCGTTCTAGCCGTCGTATTACTTTCATGGCTTCTACAGAAGGTGGTGTAGAAATCGAGAAAGTTGCTGAAGAAACTCCAGAAAAAATTATCAAAGTTGAAGTTGATCCATTAGTTGGCTTGCAACCATTCCAAGCACGTGAAGTTGCGTTTGCTTTAGGTTTGAAAGACAAACAAATCGGTCAATTCGTAAAAATCATGACAGCTGCTTACCAAGCATTTGTTGAAAACGATTTTGCTTTATTTGAAATTAACCCGCTTTCTGTTCGTGAAAACGGCGAAATTTTATGTGTAGATGCGAAAGTAGGTATCGACTCTAACGCGCTTTACCGTTTACCTAAAGTTGCTGCTTTACGTGACAAATCTCAAGAGAATGAGCGTGAATTAAAAGCATCTGAATTTGATCTTAACTATGTTGCTTTAGAAGGTAACATCGGTTGTATGGTTAACGGTGCTGGTCTTGCAATGGCAACTATGGACATCATTAAACTTTATGGTGGTCAGCCTGCAAACTTCCTTGACGTTGGTGGCGGTGCAACTAAAGAGCGCGTAATTGAAGCGTTCAAAATCATCCTTGCTGATACATCTGTACAAGGTGTTTTAATTAACATCTTCGGTGGTATCGTACGTTGTGACATGATTGCTGAAGCAATTATTGCAGCGGTTCAAGAAGTAAACGTAACTGTTCCAGTTGTTGTTCGTTTAGAAGGTAACAACGCTGAGTTAGGTGCTAAATTACTTGATGAATCTGGTTTGAAATTAATTTCTGCGAACGGTTTGTCTGATGCCGCAGAAAAAGTTGTAGCTGCAGTTAAAGCGTAAGGGGAGTATCAATCATGAGCGTATTAATTAATAAAGACACTAAAGTATTGGTACAAGGTTTTACTGGTAAAAACGGTACTTTCCACTCTGCACAAGCTTTAGACTACGGTACAAAAGTTGTTGGTGGTGTTACTCCAGGTAAAGGTGGCACAACTCACCTTGACTTACCAGTATTCAACACAATGAAAGAAGCTGTACGTGAAACAAATGCAGATGCATCTGTAATCTATGTACCAGCTCCATTCGTTTTAGACTCAATCGTTGAAGCGGTTGATTCAGGTGTTGGCCTAATCGTTGTGATCACTGAAGGTGTTCCAACAATCGACATGCTTAAAGCAAAACGTTATTTAGAAACTAACGGTAATGGTACTCGTTTAGTTGGTCCTAACTGCCCAGGCGTGATCACTCCGGGTGAATGTAAGATCGGTATTATGCCTGGTCACATCCACCAACCAGGTCGTATTGGTATTATCTCACGTTCAGGTACATTGACTTATGAAGCTGTTGCTCAAACAACTAAGCTTGGTTTAGGTCAGTCTACTTGTATCGGTATTGGTGGTGACCCAATCCCAGGTATGAACCAAATCGAAGCGCTTCAATTGTTCCAAGACGATCCAGATACTGATGCAATCATCATGATCGGTGAGATCGGTGGTACAGCGGAAGAAGAAGCTGCTGAATTCATCAAATCTAACGTGACTAAGCCTGTAGTAGGTTACATCGCTGGTGTAACTGCTCCTAAAGGTAAGCGTATGGGTCACGCTGGTGCGATCATTTCTGGTGGTCAAGGTACTGCTGAAGAGAAATTTGCTGCATTTGAAAAAGCAGGTATGGCTTACACTCGTAGCCCAGCTGAGCTTGGTTCAACTATGTTGCAAGTATTAAAAGAGAAAGGTTTAGTTTAATAGCTACCTTAAATCTTTAAAAAATACCGCATCTGAAAAATGATGCGGTATTTTTTTGCATCATTGAAAAGTAGCATAAAATGAAATGAGAAATAATAACGCTAAAAAGAGACAAAAAAATACGCAATGATTGGGGTGATCATTGCGTAGAACAACGAATCTGTTAAAAACAGTTTCGGCTTAAGGAGAAATGTCGTGAGGTTCATATCAACCTACTTGAACTATATTAGTGAGGTGTTCATATTTGTTCATTAAGGTTCACGTTAATTAGTGTTACTTCACGTTAAAAGGGTAAGAGCATGTGAATCATAATAAATATATAGAAATTGTAATAACTTAAATTATTGAATCTAAATGTAATTATGAAAAAAGCCCCGTAGGGCTTTTTGAATTATATTTTGAATATAAGAATTAGAATTTAAATAAGCCTAAGCCATCTTTAACTTCATCTAAAGTTTGCTGAGTAATGATTCGACATTTATCAGTACCTTGACGTAAAACATCCATAATGTAATCAGGGTCTTTAGCAAGTTCTTCACGGCGCTCACGAATAGGAGTAATTAATTCTTTTAACACACCTTCAAGACGTTTTTTAACAGTACCGTCACCAAGACCACCACGACGGTAATGAGCTTTTAATTCCTCAACTTCTTCTTTGTTTGGATCAAATGCATCTAAGTAAGTAAATACGATGTTTCCTTCAACCTGACCTGGATCTTCAATACGAAGATGATTTGGGTCAGTGTACATTGCGTTTACAGCTTTTTTAATGTCTTTGTCAGAAGCATTTAAAACAATGGTATTACCTAATGACTTAGACATTTTTGCTTTACCATCAAAACCAGGTAAACGAGCCATATTAGAAAGCAATGCTTTACATTCAGGTAATAGGTCTTGACCAATTTGACGGTTTACACGACGCACGATTTCATTCGTTTGCTCAATCATTGGAATCTGATCTTCACCTACTGGTACTACAGTTGCTTTAAAAGCCGTAATATCAGCCGCCTGTGCAACAGGATAGCAAAGGAAGCCCGCAGGAATGTCACGTTCAAAACCGCGCATTTGAATTTCAGATTTAATAGTCGGGTTACGTTCTAAACGAGCCACAGTTACAAAGTTAAGATATAACATTGTAAGTTCATTCAGTGCTGGTAAACATGACTGAACACAAATGGTTGTTTTAGTTGGATCAATACCAACAGCTAAATAATCTAGAGCAACTTCTAAAATGTTACGACGTACTTTATCTGGGTTATCTGCATTATCTGTTAATGCTTGTGCATCTGCTAATAAGAGGTGTTGATGGTGGCTATCCTGTAAACCTACACGTGAACGCAAAGAACCGACAAAATGCCCAAGGTGAAGTTGTCCGGTTGGGCGGTCGCCTGTCAAAATAATTGGACGCTGATCAACATTACTCATTATTTATTCCACTATCGTATTGGCTTAATCAGGGATAGTAAGCCCTGTAATATAAAAGATTGGCATTATTGTACGGGAAATAAATTTTTTTCGTCAGCGATTGGTTAAACTTTCTTAAAATAATATTGTGAATTTATTCAGTAAAATTACAGAAAATGGAATATTTCATCTTACAATAGCTAGATAAATACAAACCTGGATAAGAAATGGCAAGTGGCTTACTTTTATTACTAGATGATATTGCAACAATTTTAGATGATGTCGCTTTAATGAGCAAAATGGCAGCAAAGAAAACTGCCGGTGTTTTAGGTGATGATTTGGCTTTAAATGCACAACAGGTAACAGGTGTACGTGCAGATCGTGAATTGCCTATTGTATGGAAGGTTGCCAAAGGTTCTTTAGTTAATAAGCTTATTTTAGTACCTTTAGCTTTATTAATTAGTGTTATCGCACCGTGGCTGATTAACCCTTTATTGATGCTAGGTGGTTTATTTCTATGTTATGAAGGCGTTGAAAAAGTTCTTCATACAATTATGCATAGAAAAGCTTCAACCTCTGAGGAAGCAGAAAAAGAATTTAACAATGAAGAGCTGGATCTGGCTACTTTTGAAAAAGAGAAAGTAAAAGGAGCTATTCGAACTGACTTTATTTTATCTGCTGAAATTGTTGTTATTTCTTTAGGAACGGTTGCTACGGCGGCTTTAATAACAAAAATAAGTGTACTTAGCATTATTGCTGTTGTGATGACACTAGGTGTTTATGGCTTGGTTGGTGTGATTGTTAAGATTGATGATTTAGGATTATATTTAACAAAACAGGCTGCTTCTTTTAAACAAACTCTAGGACGTGGTTTACTTGCTTTTGCTCCTCTTTTAATGAAGCTACTTTCTATTGTTGGAACTATTGCAATGTTTTTAGTAGGTGGAGGGATTATTAACCATACAATTCCTTTACTTCATCATATTACTGATAGTACCGTCGATCATGTAGAGAATATACCCGCAGTAGGCAATATTATTGGAGCTTTAACACCGACATTAATGAACTTTGCGATTGGTATGATTGCTGGGGCGGTTGTGTTGCTAGTGGTGAGTTTAATACAGAAAATGTGGCCAAAAGCTTCTGACTAATCAGGCCATTTAATAAGAAGAGGGACGTTATGCGCTGGAGAGATCGTAGAGTCAGTACCAATGTTGAGGACCGTCGAGGTGGGGGCGGTGTTAAAGCAGGTGGTATTAGTATTATTGGTTTGGTTGTGGCATTTGTCGCATGGAAATTTTTTGGCGTTGATCCACAAATGGCTTATCAGGCAACGCAGCAGGTTACTGCTTCACAACAATCAAATGCAACCTCACCAGAAAGTTTAACACCTGAGCAAAAAGAAGCATCGGATTTTGTTGGAACTGTATTAGCTGATACAGAAGATACGTGGACACCTATATTTAAGCAATTAGGGAAAACTTATACACCGCCAACGTTAGTTTTATTTAGTGGAGTGACTCGCTCAGGTTGTGGTACCGCTCAATCTGCTATGGGACCTTTTTATTGCCCAGCTGACCAAAAAGTTTATATTGATACCGAATTCTTTAAAGATATGCGCGAGCAAATGGGGATTTCGGGTGAGCAAAATAAATCAGAGCTTTCTCGCCAAGATCAGGCAGGGGATTTTGCCCAAGCCTATGTTGTTGCGCATGAAGTAGGCCATCATGTTCAAACCTTGCTTGGTATTTCATCTCAAGTGCAACAAGCTCGTTCGCAAGTCAGCCAAAGAGAGGGTAACCAATTATCTGTACGACAAGAGTTACAAGCTGACTGTTTAGCAGGTATATGGGCAAATCATAATCAACAACGTACTCAGTTTTTAGAGTCTGGTGATGTTGAAGAAGCAATGGATGCAGCTCAAAAAATTGGTGATGACTATTTGCAAAAACGTGCGACAGGACAAGTTGTACCTGATAGTTTTACGCATGGTACGAGTGAACAGCGGATGCATTGGTTTCAAGTGGGCTTAAAGTCCGGTGATATCAACCAATGTGATACTTTTAATAATCCTATCTAATGTTAAAGATGAGTTTATTAAAACACTTTAAATAAGCTCATCTTTTAATACCCCAACTTCATAATTAATGTTAAGAAATTTAACTGATCGATAGAATGATTAAAGTAATTCGTTAAACTTATATTCCAACTTTTAACTGTTTAGGCCCTTATAAGGTGCCTACTTCCTCATTCTGTTCAGTTTAGCTGTCTAGGTTTTTTATTTGGTCATTGACCCAGAAGAAGGGTATTCATGGGTAATTTTTTCTTATTACAAGCACTTACAGTTGTATTTGCTTTATCAATTGCAACGACTATATTCAATAAGCGTATTTTAGGCTTTCCTCAAGCTATTGGCGTGCCTCTTGTTTCTGCAATCTTTGTCTTCATTTTGCAATGGGGAGCTAGTCTCTTAAATGGTAATCAGTTCATTACCATTAATATTCACAATATTGAAGAAGCAGTACGTCATATCGATTTTTATGACTTTTTAATTAATGGCGTCATTTGTTTTATTCTGACATCTTCTGCACTGAAATTTAAAATTTCAGACTTAAGAAGTTATTGGCGACAAATTAGTATTCTAGCGACTATTGCACTAGTTATCTGCGCCGTATTGTTTGGTGGCTTACTTTACGGCTTCCAATTACTGGTTGGCCATCATGTACCAATTTTAGTTCTTCTATTATTAGGCGCGGCATTGGGGGCAACTGACCCGATCGGTATTAAAGGTGTTTTAAGTTCGATTCGTGCGCCCCATCATTTGATTGTCAAATTAGAAGGCGAATCTTTATTTAATGATGCAATGTGTATTGCACTATTTATGACATTGCTGAACGTTTTACAAGGTGAACATTTTTCGTTAGTTGCGACTTTAGAGGCTTTACTTTATGAAATTGTGGTTGCTGTCGGTATTGGATGGGCATTCGGTATAGGAACATTACGTCTATTACGTGGCAAACACGAAATGGAGTCCCTGATTCTAACAACTGCCTTACTTGCTAGCGGAGCATATTTAGTTGCTTTGTTTGCTCATGCTTCTGCTCCGATTGCTTGTGTGATTGGCGGTTTAATTGTTGGTAATAAATGGAAAGAAATCCGTGAAGAGCGCGAGATTAGAGAAGTTAATCATTTTTGGCATACAGTAGAAGGAATTATCAATTCATTCTTATTCACTTTAATTGGTCTTGAGCTATTTATTCTTGATTTGAATTTTAGCCTGATCTTAGGGGGAATAGTTGCTTTCTTTATTTTGCATATTTCTCGCTTTGCAGCAAATTTTATGTCTTTTGCTTTCTTCCCAACAATGCGTAAAACCAAAAGCTACAATGGTAGTTTAACTATTTTATCTTGGGGTGGCGTACGAGGCGGGATTTCACTTGCTTTAATTCTGGCTGTTGCAAATATTCCAGCACTTAGTCCTTATAGTAGTATTCTTATTGGATATACCTTTATTAGTGTACTGTTATCTGGTGTGGTGTGTGGTCTTGGTCTACCGGCAGTAATGAACGCATTTTATTACAACCCTAATGAAGAAACCGAAGGACTTAAAGGCTTTTACCAAAAGCTATGTCACAAAATGAATCGCCGTGGCTTTCAATATATTGTAGGAGAAGATGCGTTAGGAAGAGAAACTATTACTATCTTTAACCCAGATGTTATTGTTGATCAAAAAACAGAAGATGGTATTGCAACTATGCATGACCCTAATAAGTTACAAGAAGTAAAACGTTTCGAGAGTCCAGATAATTTTTAACTTAACTTAAAAATCTTTTTAATTAGTATTAAAAAATTAGGCTTTAGTGTAATAGTAAAATATTATCTGAAGCCATTTTTTTCTATATATATCATTATTAATATATTTTATTTTATTGAGATATTAAAAATTGTTATATAAAAAATTAAATTAAAATAGTTTTCAATAAATTTTCAGTAATAAAAAATTAAATTTGTTTTATATATAAAACAGTTGCTAGTTATTTTTCGTAATTTATAAGAATAAGAACGAGAATTTTATTTATATAAAATTTGTATTAATTAAATTTTTTTCTTTAAGGACTTTAGTATTTATTTTTTTTATTTTAAAGTGGTTAATGTAAAAATGATCACATTACTTAATGTTTTTAAGTTGTAGGTCAAAAACTCGAAAACATTAAGTAAAAAGAATTATACAAAAAATCATTTAAATCAATAATATAAAAGGAATATAGATATGCCTGAGATACAAATTATTGCCAAGGACAGTCACAAAACCTTGGTAACAACAGAGGGAACTTCTGCAAAACTTTCAGAAGCGTCAGTTGTATTGGTAAAAGTAGCTGCCAGTGATGTACTGGTAGTCAATAGAGAGGGTACTAATGCAGTAATTCGCCTAAAAAATGGCGAAACTATTGTTATTGAAGGCTTCTTTAGTGGTACTGCTGAACCAGCTGATAACAGTCTTGTATTTCAAGATCAGAATGGTCAACTCATTTGGGCAAAATTTAAAGATGCTGAAAATGATGCAGATGCTGACAGCGATGCAGATGCAGATGCCGACAGTGATGTGGAGCCACAAGCACTTTTAGGTGAAGACTTACCAGCAGCACTACCAGCAGAAGCACCACAGGCATTAGTGTCTGATGTTATTTATCAACCAATTTCTTCAATTCAGCCATTACTTTATCATGATGCAGGTGTGAACCCATGGTTATGGGCAGCAGTACCTCTAGTTGCAGGCGGTATCATTGCTGCTGCATCAAATAGTGGTAGTAGTAGTAATGACTCTTCTCCTGCAGATACTACACCCCCAAATACAAATGGGGTTACTTTCTCTGTTGATCCTATAACTTCAGATAATGTTATTAATTCAACTGAAGCTGCTGGTAACGTTACTGTTACAGGCAGCTTAAAAAATATTCCAGCAGATGCTGCAAATACTGTCGTTACTGTAGTTGTGAATGGTGTAACTTATACTGCAACTGTAGATAAAGTAGCAGGAACATGGAGCGTAGTTGTACCAGGCAGTGGATTAATTGCAGATAGCGATAAAACCATTGATGCAAAAGTTACGTTTACTGATGCAGCGGGTAATAGTAGCAATATAACTGAATCAAAAACTTATACAGTAGATACCACTGCGCCAAGTGCACCGGTAATTGATCCAATCAATGCAACTAATCCTGTAACAGGTACAGCAGAAGCTGGTTCAACAGTTAAGGTCACTTTCCCGGATGGTACGACAGCGACTGTAGTTGCAGGTCCGGATGGTAAGTGGACAGTACCAAACCCAGGTGATCTTAAAGATGGAGACAAAGTTACAGTTGTTGCAACTGACCCAGCGGGCAACCCGTCAGCACCATCAACTGGCACAGTAGATGCGGTTGCACCAGCAGTAACTGTAACAACGACATTAACCAATGACAGCACACCTGCATTAAGCGGTACAGTAAATGATCCAACTGCGAAAGTTGTGGTGACTGTAGATGGTGTGAACTACCCGGCAACCAATAATGGTGATGGCACCTGGACCCTTGCAGACAATACACTTCCAGTGTTGACTGACGGTCCGCATACGGTGACTGTGACAGCAACCGACCCAGCAGGTAATGTGGGTACAACTAATGCTGTGGTAACTGTTGATACGACAGCACCAAGTGCACCGGTACTTGATCCAATCAATGCAACTAATCCTGTAACAGGTACAGCAGAATCTGGTTCAACAGTTACCGTGAGCTTCCCGGATGGTACAACAGCGACTGTAGTTGCAGGCCCGGATGGTAAGTGGACAGTACCAAACCCAGGTGACCTGACTGATGGTCAAACAGTAACAGCGACAGCGACTGACCCAGCGGGTAACCCGTCAGTACCTGGCACAGGTGTAGTAGATGCAGTTGCCCCAACAGTTGCAGTGACAACAGCATTAACCAATGACAGTA
>NZ_JEYB01000056.1:0-23093 GCF_000582255.1 Acinetobacter sp. 1566109
TTATGCAGTTACTTTCGCAACAACACCAGCACCTACAGTACGACCACCTTCACGGATCGCAAAACGTAGACCTGGGTCCATTGCGATTGGGTGGATTAATTCTACTGACATTTCAACGTTGTCACCTGGCATTACCATTTCAACGCCTTCTTTCAACTGGATCGCACCAGTTACGTCAGTTGTACGGAAGTAGAACTGTGGACGGTAACCATTTAAGAATGGAGTGTGACGACCACCTTCTTCTTTAGAAAGTACGTATACTTCTGCGTCGAATTTAGTGTGCGGCTTGATTGTACCTGGTTTAGCAAGTACTTGACCACGTTGTACGTCTTCACGCTTAGTACCACGAAGTAATACACCACAGTTCTCGCCTGCACGGCCTTCGTCAAGAAGTTTACGGAACATTTCTACGCCAGTTACAGTTGTTTTAACTGTATCTTTAATACCAACGATCTCTACTTCTTCACCAACTTTAACGATACCAGATTCTACACGGCCTGTTACTACTGTACCACGACCAGAAATTGAGAATACGTCTTCGATTGGCATTAAGAATGCTTTGTCGATAGCACGTTCTGGTTCTGGGATATAAGAGTCAAGAGCTGCTACAAGAGCAAGAACTGATTCTTCACCGTAAGGACCTGCTTCACCGTTAAGAGCAGCAAGAGCTGAACCACGGATTACTGGAGTGTCATCACCTGGGAAGTCGTAAGTAGAAAGAAGTTCACGAACTTCCATTTCTACTAATTCAAGTAATTCTTCGTCGTCAACAAGGTCGCATTTGTTCAAGAATACGATGATGTAAGGTACACCAACCTGACGAGAAAGAAGGATGTGTTCACGAGTTTGTGGCATTGGACCGTCAGTCGCAGCACATACAAGGATCGCGCCGTCCATCTGAGCAGCACCAGTGATCATGTTTTTAACGTAATCGGCGTGGCCCGGGCAGTCAACGTGTGCGTAGTGACGAATTGGAGAATCGTATTCTACGTGTGAAGTATTAATTGTAATACCACGTGCTTTTTCTTCAGGTGCTGAGTCGATTTGCGAGTAATCTTTCGCTTCACCGCCGTAAGTTTTTGCACAAATAGTTGCAATCGCAGCAGTTAAAGTTGTTTTACCATGGTCAACGTGACCGATTGTACCCACGTTTACGTGTGGTTTATTACGTTCAAACTTGGCTTTAGCCATGATGATCTTCCTTTATTAACTACTCATGGAGGGTCACCCCATGAGCACTTGGTTTTCAACTAAGAATTAGTTAGGGCTTATAGTAATCGAAAGATTACTCGTCGTCACCTTTTTTACCGCCAGCTTGGAATTTAGCAATGATGCCTTCAGCCACGTTACGTGGAGTTTCAGCATATTTAGCAAATTCCATTGAGTAAGTCGCACGACCTTGAGACATAGAACGCATTTGAGTCGCGTAACCAAACATCTCAGCAAGAGGAACTTCTGCTTTAATTGCTTTTGTTCCACCAGGAAGATCGTCCATACCTTGAACCATACCACGACGACGGTTTAAGTCACCCATGATATCGCCCATGTAGTCTTCTGGAGTTTCTACTTCAACTTTCATGATAGGTTCAAGAAGGATAGGATCCGCTTTCATGAAACCATCACGGAAGGCATAAGAACCAGCCATTTTGAACGATAATTCGTCAGAGTCGACATCGTGGTAAGAACCGTCGAAAAGAACAGCTTTAACGCCTACAACTGGGTAACCAGCCAAGACACCATTCTTCATACGTTCTTGAATACCTTTATCAACTGCACCGAAGAATTCTTTAGGTACTACACCACCAACAACTTCTTCAGCGAATTCGTATTCTTTACCAGCAGTTTCAACGTCAAGCGGTTCTAAACGAACATATACGTGACCGAACTTACCTTTACCACCTGTTTGACGTACGAATTTACCTTCTTGCTCAACAGTTTTCTTAATCGTTTCACGATAAGCAACCATTGGTTTACCGATATTCGCTTCAACACCGAATTCGCGCTTCATACGGTCAACGATGATGTCAAGGTGAAGCTCACCCATACCAGCAATAATTGTTTGACCAGATTCTTCATCAGTACGAACACGGAACGATGGATCTTCTTTCGCCAAACGGCCTAAAGCGATAGACATTTTTTCTTGGTCTGCTTTAGTTTTTGGTTCTACAGCCAATGAAATTACTGGCTCTGGGAATTCCATACGCTCAAGAGTAATGATGTTTTTCTCATCACATAATGTATCACCAGTTGTAACATCTTTAAGACCTACACACGCTGCGATATCACCTGCACGGATTTCATCAAGATCTTGACGTTCGTTCGCGTGCATTTGCACGATACGACCGATACGTTCACGCTTAGCTTTAACTGGGTTATAAACCGGATCACCTTGTTTAAGAACACCAGAGTAAACACGTACGAATGTTAAGTTACCTACGAATTTGTCGTTCATGATTTTGAACGCAAGTGCAGAGAACGGAGCTTCGTCAGATGCTTCACGAGACGCTTTAGTTTCGTCTTTATCGTCAAGGATACCTTCGATCGCTTTAACTTCTGTAGGTGATGGTAAGAATTCAATTACAGCGTCCAACATACGTTGAACACCTTTGTTTTTGAACGCAGAACCACAAAGCATTACTTGAATTTCAGAAGCTAATGTACGAGCACGTAAACCAGCGATGATGTCTTCTTTAGAAAGATCACCTTCTTCTAGGTACTTGTCCATTAATTCTTCAGAAGCTTCAGCAGCTGCTTCAACCATGTTAGTACGCCATTCTTGAGCAGTATCAACTAGGTCAGCAGGAATATCACCGTATTCAAACTTCATACCTTGAGAAGCTTCATCCCAGATGATTGCCTTCATTTCGATAAGGTCAACAACACCTTGGAATGTGTCTTCAGCACCGATTGGCACAACGATTGGCACAGGGTTACCGCCCAAACGTGTTTTCATTTGTTCAACAACACGGAAGAAGTTTGCACCAGTACGGTCCATCTTGTTCACGAATGCTAAACGAGGCACTTTATATTTGTTTGCTTGACGCCATACAGTTTCAGACTGAGGCTGTACACCACCAACTGCACAGTAAACCATGCACGCACCGTCAAGAACACGCATAGAACGTTCAACTTCAATTGTGAAGTCTACGTGTCCCGGTGTATCAATTACGTTGATACGGTGTTGTTGGAATTGGTTAGCCATACCAGACCAGAAACAAGTTGTAGCAGCAGAGGTAATTGTAATACCACGCTCTTGCTCTTGTTCCATCCAGTCCATTGTTGCTGCACCGTCGTGTACTTCACCAATTTTGTGAGATACACCTGTGTAGAACAAAATACGTTCAGTTGTAGTTGTTTTACCTGCGTCAATGTGCGCAGAGATACCGATGTTACGGTAACGAGTAATTGGGGTTTGGCGAGCCATGATGTCTACATTCCTAAATGTTATCTTTAAAACAGGGCGCATCAATTAAATTGATGCGCACGAATACTCAAACGGGGCAACTTAAATACCCGCAAAGCCCCCGCTTTGGTAGAGAGCAATGTTGAATCTAGCTACTGTATGCATGAGTATTCTCCTGATTAGGGACTGTTTTATCCGCTTAGAAACGGTAGTGAGAGAAGGCTTTGTTAGCTTCTGCCATACGATGCACGTCTTCACGTTTTTTGATCGCGGCACCTTTGCCTTCAGCTGCATCAAGCAACTCGCCAGCAAGACGTAAAGCCATAGTTTTTTCAGAACGCTTAGCAGCAGCATCTACTAACCAACGCATTGCTAAGGCAGTACGACGGGATGGGCGTACTTCCATAGGTACTTGATAAGTAGCACCACCAACACGGCGTGCTTTTACTTCGACCATAGGACGAACTTTCTCAAGAGTAGTCTCGAAAAATTCAACTGGGTCTACTTTGTTTTTTTCTTGAACGCGTTCTAAAGCACCGTAAACGATACTTTCAGCAATAGATTTTTTACCATCTTGCATTACGTGGTTCATGAATTTAGCGATTGTTTGGCTGCTAAATTTTGGATCTGGAAGGATCTCACGAGCAGCGACTACGCGACGTCTTGGCATTTTAATACACCTAATAATATGACACTTCAGGATAATCCAGCAGTTTGTACAAGTGTCATGTACACGACGCTGGCCTTACTATACGTCGCTTGAATTACAAATCTATGAAGAATTCAAACAAGCGAAACGCTAAAGGGCTTTTGGACTAGTTTCCTAGAATTACTTCTTAGGACGCTTAGTACCGTATTTAGAACGTGATTGATTACGATCTTTAACGCCGGCACAGTCTAAAGAACCACGAACGGTATGGTAACGTACACCTGGTAAGTCTTTAACACGACCACCACGGATAAGAACAACACTGTGCTCTTGTAAGTTATGACCTTCACCACCGATGTAGCTAGATACTTCAAAACCTGAAGTTAAGCGAACACGGCAAACCTTACGCATAGCTGAGTTAGGTTTTTTAGGTGTAGTTGTATAAACACGTGTACAAACACCACGACGTTGTGGACAAGCCTTCAACGCAGGAACTTTGGATTTTTCAACCAAAGTCGTACGACCCTTACGGATCAACTGATTCGTTGTTGCCATATGGCAATTCTCCCGTTATTAAAAAACCTTAAAAAGAAAATACCTCTTTTTAAGGGCACATAATTGTAAGCCAAGATGCAAAAATGGTCAACATGGCAATACTTACCAAATGTTGACCATATCAATGTTTGACAGGATGATTTACAAATTTAAATAAGGCTGAAACTTAATTTTCAAACCCTGTCTTTGTAATTGTATTGTTAAGAGTACTTTTGATCCTCTACAACCTCATCATTTTCAATTTCTAATGCTGGTTTTTGTTCACTGTGTTCATGCTCAACCACATGTTTCTCTGCAAGCTGCTCAATACCGTTATGAACATTTTCTTGCACTTTTTCTTCACTTTTTTCAGAAGTATTGGATTTGACTACAACAGATACTTTTGAAATTACATCATGATTTTCAATTTTATGATGTTGTGCTGCATGTACACTGCCATTTTCTCCAACATTTAAAAGACGTGGACTTGCCTTTTGAATAAGAGTTACTGCAGCATAGTAAGCTTGTAATGGTGATAAATGCTCACTTGGGTGTTCATTTAAATAATGTCGTGCTGCACCAAAAATAGCTTGTGCTTTATGGCCTACATCTTCTTGTAACTTCCAGCTATAAACAGCACTAAGTACTGCACCAGCAACTGGAGTAAACTTGCCAACTGCAGCAAGTTGAGGAACTTTATTTAACCAGCTCCATTTGAACTCACCATTTTCATCGACTAACCAGCTTTTTAAAGTCTCAATATCATTTGAAGACCCAAGTACTTGCTGAAACTGTTGAATGTCTTGTGTCTCTAACATATTACGTAAAGCTTTAAGTGCTAAAAGCACTGTCTGCTTCTCTGCAATCAGACTAATATCAACTTCTTTAAAAATAAATTCAACGACATCTTGATCAGTGGCTTCAGTCAAATCAAAACCGTGTGATCGTCCTGTTTGATAAATTGTTCTTAAAACCAATACTAAAGAAACAGGAATATCTACGGCTGCACCGACCATACCCGATACACCCGTAATTGCACCTTGAATACTTGCGATTAGTTTATTTTGTTCAATTAAAGCCTGACTTAAACGTTGTGAACGTGAAGTATCTTTTGTCAGCTCAAATAGGTCTTTAGCACCCGCCTCTTCTAAGATTTTTTCAGTCAGCGTACTTTTTGAACTAAAGTCATTTAGCCAATCAAATAAATAGCTCGATATTTTTTCATTCCAGTCAGGCGAAATAAATGTCGCAATACCATTGACCTTTCTAAAATGACGACCAAACACCTGACGCGTAACTTTAGGTAAATGTTCACGTAACATTTGTTGTGGACTTTCATACTGTTCCACTTCAAAAGGACTTTTACTTCTAGCATTACCTTCTACTGTTTTACCACTTGCAAGTGGCTCAGCCAACTTACTAACCTCACCTATTTGGCTTTGCTGCAAGATGTTTAAACCAGTAGAACTGAGCTTTTTAGCCACTCCGAAGACCTGAGAAAACAAATTGTCAGATTGATTATTATTAAATTTTGTCATCCAGTACCTCGATTTTTTAATTTATCTAATTAGAGATAAATACTAGGTGGAATGTGGATTTATCTCAACTTGAATGTGTGTATTTTAGTTAACCCTAAATGCAACATACTGTGTATTTGGTTATTTTTTTTAAATGCAAAATTGACATAAAGATTTGCCATAAGAAATAAAAAACCTTTCTGCTATCATGGTAACAACGAAAACATATGTCTAATGTTCTTACAGCTATATTCTCCTATCATTTAATAGCTGCTCATGTTCATAGACTTTAAATATCACCATAAAGGGACCTGTAGATGAAACGTGTTGTAATCACTGGTATGGGTATTAACTCATGTATCGGTAACTCTTTAGAAGCAGTTACTCACTCACTTCAAAATGGAATCTCCGGGACACGTTTTAACCCAACTTATGCTGAACTCAATTTTAAGAGTCATGTCAGCGCTGCTGCAGAACAAGATTTTGACAATATTGATCGTAAATTAAAACGATTCATGGGCGTATGTGCAATGTACGCTTATAACTCTGCTGTTGCCGCTGTTGAACATGCTGGCTTAAAAGCGGAAGATTTAGCAGATAATCCACGTTATGGTATTGCTGGCGGTTCAGGTGGTGGTTCAACTGCTTCTGTTGTAGAAATGACTGAGCTTTTAGAAACTAAAGGTGCTCGTAAAGTTGGTCCTTTCTTCGTTCCACGTAACATGACAAACACAATTACTGCAAACGTGGGTGTTGCATTTAAACTTCAAGGTATTGCTCACTCAATCGCAAGTGCTTGTGCAACTTCTGCAGATGCAATTGGTTATGCATATAATCTTATTCAACTTGGTAAACAAGACCTTATGCTTGCTGGTGGTGGTGAAGAAGATCACTGGTCTCAAAGCTTATTGTTTGATGCTATGGGTGCTTTATGTTCTAAATACAACGACACACCTGAAACAGCATCTCGTCCATATTCAAAAGACCGTGACGGTTTCGTTATTGCTGGTGGTGGCGGTTTCGTTGTTCTTGAATCTCTTGAACATGCTCAAGCACGTGGTGCAAAAATTCTTGCTGAAGTTGTTGCTTATGCTGCGAACAGTGACGGTGCAGACATGGTTGCTCCAAGCGGTGAAGGTGCGACTCGTTGTATCTTGATGGCTCTTGAAGAAGCAAAACAACACGGCGTAGAAAAAATTGACTATGTAAATACCCATGGTACTTCTACACCAGCTGGTGATATTACTGAACTTAAAGCAATGGAACGTGCTTTTGGTGAAGGTAAAGTTCCACCTTTAAGCTCAACTAAATCTATGACTGGTCATAGCTTGGGTGCTGCTGGTGTTCATGAAGCAATTTACTCTGTATTAATGCTTCAAAATGACTTTATTGCTCCAAACATTAACGTGACTGAGCTTGATGATGGCACTGAAGGTTTTGATATTGTGCTTGAAAAACGTGATGCAAAATTGAATACTGTAATGAGTAACAGTTTTGGCTTTGGCGGTGTAAACGCTTGCCTAATTTTCAAGAAGTGGGATGCATAATCCCACCTAGGATTAACGATGGATGCACCTTCTGATGCTTTTTTGTGGGTAAAAGCATTACATATTATTGCTGTGGTTTGTTGGTTCGCTGCTTTGTTTTACTTACCACGTCTTTATGTTTACCATGCAATGAGTGAGGATGCGGCAAGTCATCAACGCTTTGAAGTGATGGAACGTAAGTTGTATCGAGGTATTATGTGGCCATCTATGATTGCCACATTAATTACCGCCCATTTTCTTGTAGACTGGGGCGATGCAACTCGACATTACCATGAAGCCACATGGTTCTATTTAAAAGTTGGATTAGTGGCTTTATTAGTGATTTATCATTTAGTTTGTGGTTACTATCGCAAAAAGCTTATTGGAAATGCTCACTATAAATCACATAAGTTCTGGCGTTTTTTCAATGAAATGCCAACCTTAATTTTATTTGCTGTTGTGATTTTAGTTGTCGTAAAACCTCAGTTTTAACTGGGGTTTTTTATTATCTAAGATTTTTAACTCAATTCTTTTATTCATTTCACTGGCTTAACCTATTCATAATTTATTTTTCCGAGCAAAAGACTTTTACAGCAATCTTGATACATTCTTATAAAAACACCTCATCTTTTTTATAAATTCAATAAATAGTAAGGTTAAAGCATGAAAAGTCTAGCTTTTATTCATCGTAACGATACTCTTTTTGCAGTCGGCGATTTTTATCCAGTTCTTTCTGTTTTTTCCTACCATGAGTTAGGTAATACACTCTCCCCCTTTTTACTACTCGACCATTTAGGCCCGGGAAAAATTGCACCCTCTATAAAACATAGAGGAGTCAATGATCACCCCCATCGTGGTTTCGAAACGGTAACACTTGTTTATGCAGGTGAATTGGAACACAAAGATTCATCTGGCGGAGGTGGGTCTATAAGTGCTGGCGATGTGCAATGGATGACAGCAGGCGCTGGTGTAATTCATCGGGAATTGTTTAGTGAAGAATTTTCTAAATCTGGCGGTGCTTTTGAAATGATTCAGCTTTGGGTCAATTTACCAGCAGCAGATAAAATGAATTCTCCACGCTATCAAAGTTTAAAGAAAGCTGAAATACCAGTGGTGAAACTGGAAAATGAAGCTGGATTTGTACGTATTATTGCAGGGCAATTTAACCATGTTATAGGACCCGCGCTTACTCACACCCCTATTACTGTTTTGGATGTAGAGCTCCGCGCAGGTCAGCAAGCCATTTTCCCTGCTCAATCTGGCGAAACAACATTAGTTTATTTACGTTCAGGCCGAGTACAATTTCAAAAAGATGAAGACGTTTTAGAGGAACAAGGTTTAGCAGTGATGTCAAACCAAGGAGAGCATTTCTCTATTACGGCTTTACAAAGTTGTAAGTTACTTATTTTGACAGGACAACCCATTACAGAACCGATTAATGGTCATGGTCCATTTGTAATGAATACTTATGATGAGATTTTACAAGCCTATGATGATATTAAAAATGGAAGATTTGCCAAGTAAAACAGCCTAACTACCGCATGCGAAAGAAATGACAGTTATTTGCGTCTGTCTTTCAACATAGTTGATGTATGTTATGCTACAAATTAACAGATGAACTTATTTACTAGCAAAACTATGTTCACTCTCAACGCTTTTAAACTTGTCACATATCGACAATTTATTATTTTCACCCTTTTCATTTTTCGTCACTTAAAAAGCTATCCGATTCGATTTCTTACACCAGAAGAAAAAGCTTTAGCGCAAAAGGTTTTTGGAGATTTTTTAGATTGTGACCGCCCTAAAATTATTGCTACTCGTTACTTACCTTGGCAAGCCCATGGAATTTTGATGGCTCCAAATGGAAATATTTATGTCAATCTTTCTGACTACAGTAGTAATTACGCGCTAGAGTCTAAATTCATACAAGGCATTTTTATTCATGAGCTGACTCATGTGATGCAATACCAACGAGGTATTCACGTATTACTAAAAGGTGCCTTACTGCAAACGGCCTACTATCTGAGTTTTAAATATTACAACCCATATAAATACACTTACTATCCTCAGAAAGCTTTTAGCTCTTACAATATTGAGCAGCAAGGAGAAATTGCTAGAGATATCTGTTCAGGTAAGCTGCCAAATATTATTTGTTCACCTCACTTTGATTTGTAACTAAATAATCAAGATCGTCTTCAACGTAACTTTTTTGCTAACTTATAATCAGAAAATTTATAAACAAAAAAATATGAAAATAAAGTTGAGATCTAAGTTTATTAATGTCAAATTATTGAAAATAAGTATAAAAACTTATTCCAAAATTTGGAGTGTTAAGGCAGTATACAAACAATAAAAATAATGAAGCTTGTTTCTATTGTATACAGAAAATCTCGTTATTTTTACGCAGAAAATATGTGATTGGTATATATTATTGATCTTGACATTTTTGTTTACTATTTTACTTGTTTATTATCGTGCTATACACATCGTTGAAAAATTATATTCATAAAAATCAACACTATGTGTATTTATATTCGTTATGATCTAGGATTAGGTTTGAATGAAAAGTTTTAAAGTTGCCCTTGCTCAGTTTTCTCCGCATATTGGCAATATTGACTCAAACACCCAAAAGATGATTGAGCAAGCAAATCAGGCGAAAAAACAAGATGCTGACCTGATTATTTTTCCTGAGCTTTCTGTGATTGGTTATCCAGCTGAAGACTTATTGTTACGTCCAAATTTAAATAAACGTATGCAAAAGGCTTTTGCTCAACTTAGCGAAGTTAAAGATATTGTGATGGTTTTCGGCTTCGTAAACCAGACAGAAGATGGTCAACGTTATAATTCAGCTGCTGTCATGAAAGACGGTCAGGTTTTAGGTGTCTTCAATAAACATAACTTGCCAAACTATGGCGTTTTTGATGAAAAACGTTATTTCCAAAAAGGCCATCAGCACTTGGTATTTGAGTACTTAGGTCATAAGTTTGGTGTACTCATTTGTGAAGATATCTGGTCAATCAATACAGTAAAACAATTAAGCCAATTAAATGTTGATACTGTACTTGTGCTTAATTCATCTCCATATGAAGTGGGTAAACCACAGCATCGTAAACAGACATTAAGTGAGCTTGCAAAGCAGCTTCATTTAAACATTGTTTATGTCAACCAAGTTGGTGGGCAAGATGATTTAATTTTTGATGGTACAAGTTTTGTCAGCAACCAAAATGGTGAAATTGCTTTACAAGCGCCAAGCTTTAAAGAAGACCTGTATATAGCTGAATTTGACCGTGATACAAAATTATATAAGGTCACTGAGTCTGCTCCTGCATTGGAAACTTTTGCAGAGATCTATCAAGGCTTAGTCATGGCAACACGTGACTATGTAGAGCGCTCAGGTTTTCCTGGAGTAATTTTAGGTCTTTCTGGCGGTATTGACTCTGCCCTTACGCTCGCTATTGCAGTTGATGCTATCGGTGCTGAAAGAGTTCAAGCTGTGATGATGCCTTATACCTACACTTCTCAAATTAGTGTAGAAGATGCAGCTGAACAAGCTCGCCGTATGGGCGTGACTTTCGGTATTGCCGAAATCCACTCAATCGTAAATAGCTTCATGCAAACTTTGTATCCGTTCTTTGGTAATTCACCAGCCGATGCAACTGAAGAAAATTTACAAGCGCGCGCTCGTGGTACATTGCTTATGGGCTTATCTAACAAGTTTGGTAATTTAGTCCTTTCTACAGGTAATAAATCTGAACTTTCAGTTGGCTATTGCACACTTTATGGTGACATGGTAGGCGGCTTTGCTGTTCTCAAAGATGTTTATAAAACAATCGTGTTTGAATTAGCAAAATACCGTAATAGCTTAAGTGAAACTCCGGTTATTCCTGAGCGTGTGATTACTCGCCCACCTTCAGCAGAACTTCGTCCAGATCAAAAAGACCAAGATTCTTTACCAGCGTATGATGTATTGGATGCTATCCTTTATGCATACATTGAAGAAGATTTAGGTCAGGCAGACATTATTGCCAAAGGTTTTGATAAAGAAGTTGTTGAAAAAGTCATCCGTTTAGTTGATCGTAATGAATACAAACGTCGTCAAGGTGCGATTGGCCCGAGAATTACTTCTCGTGCATTTAGTCGCGAACGACGTTATCCGATTGTCAACGGTTGGACAGCGAATGACTGAGCAGAAAAACTCATCAAAAACCACAGCACTTGCTCAAGCACTTTTGCTTGAGCAGGTGGAATTTTTCAAAAAACAATTATCGATAGAAAACTCACCTATTTATTTCCAGCAGTTCATTCAACTGTTTATGCAACATGCTGACGAAATTAAACTTTATGAAGTTGTAGATTTAGAACAATTACAAGCCGTTGTGAAACGCTATGCTTTTGAAATGCAGCTGGGTGCAGGCTTACTTGAGTTTATTGGGGAAATTGCACAGCGTATTTATTTATCTGCCATGAAATCTCCAATTCAGCTACAAGACTTGGTATCCGATCACCAGTTTGAAATGTGGCTTTCCAAGTTTTTGGAAATGGAGCATATTCCTCAATATCTAAATGAGTTTTTAAGAACCAGCCCTTCTGTTCAACAACTTTGCCAATATATTGCTACTTCAACCTTAGAACAAAAATTACCAAAATTTTTAACTGCCACTAAAGTGAATGACTACCATTTTGAATGGCAGCATAAACTTAAAAAATTCTCGTTTTTGCAGCAACAACGTCTCGAGCACAAACTTGAAACTTGGATTGCCAGCTTTATTCATGAACAACTGACAGAATTAAGTCTTTTGTCGGCTGAAGATTTAGAAAGCTTAGTGCGTCATATCTGGGAAGATATTAGGCATAAAAAAATGTATGAGTTTATGAAACAGCTCACTCCTCTCGATGTGGAAGAGTTCTTTGTTTTAATTTATGAATACTGGAAAGAATTACGTCAATCGCAATTTATGCAAGATCTTATTTTATATGGCGTCGAAGTTTTTTATGATTTTTATAAAGGCCAAAGTCTATTTGAAGTGTTAAGTGAGATTGGTTTAACCGAAACCGATTTACAAACTGAAGCTTTACGTTTTTATCCGAAGGTTATGGATGCCTTTAATGAGCATGGTATTTTGGAACCGTTGCTTCAAGCGCTCCTAGCTCCTTTTTATCAAAGCTCAAAAACACTCGATATGATTGAAAAACATTTTAGTGAGTAAAAAATAGATAAAAAGAAACCACGCAGGAGCGTGGTTTTTAAAATGGTGGCTATGACGAGACTTGAACTTGTGACCCCCGCATTATGAGTGCGGTGCTCTAACCAACTGAGCTACATAGCCGTAAACTGTGTGCGCATTATCTATAGTTCTGTATAGCAGGTCAATACTTCAAAACTCTTAATGCCCACCAAATGAACAAATATGATTCAGATCATCATTATTTGTTCATTTTTTAGCAAATTCATACTTTAAGCAATTGATCGGCCACAGAAATATATTAAAGATCTAATACTAGTTTTTTACCTTTTGCTCTTGATACACAAATCATCATGCTCTTTTGTGAAGCTTTTTCGGCATCACTTAAGTATTGATCGAAGTGTTCTGCTTCACCTTCTAAGATAGCGGTTTCACATGTACCACAAACCCCTTCTCGGCATAGACATTCCACATCAATATTTAATGTCTCAATAGCTTGTAAAATAGTCTGGTTACTTTGTACTTCAATTTCCTGATTAGATTTGGCAAGTACCACCGTAAATGCTTCACCATCTTCTGGAACTGTTGAGGCAAATTGTTCCCAGTGAATGTATTCATCGCGGTAACGGTGCTTGTTACAACAATCAATCACCGCATCAATCATAGGTTTAGGTCCACATACATATACATGTGTGCCTTTTGGTTGCGATGAAATTAATTCGTCTAAGTTAAGCATGCAGCCTTCTGAATCAACATAACTAAATACGTGCTCTGCATGTTTTTGCTTTAATTCATCAAGTAAAGCCGCATGTTCAGGTGAACGATAAGCATAGTGCAGCTCATACTCTGCACCACGTGCTACCAGCTCATCCATTTGCGGTAAAAACGGTGTAATACCAATTCCACCTGCAATTAAGATATGTTTAGTGCCTGTTTCAGCTAGCGGGAATAAATTTTTTGGTTCTGATATCTGGATTTCACAGCCTTCATTACACTGATCATGCATGAAAACCGAACCACCCTTACCTTCGACATCCTTACGAACACAGACTTGATAAGTTGATAAGTCTTGCGTACAGCCCATCAATGAGTAAGCATTGGAAAGTTGATCATTCATTTTGACAATAATATGGCTTCCCCCACTAAATCGAGGAAAGTTCTGCCCATCTTGACGTTTGAACGTAAACCGTTTGATTAAAGGGGTTAGCTGTTCCACACGAGTAACAACTGCTGGGAACATTTCATAATGACTAGCCATATTAGAATCCTTCTTTTACCGCATATTCTTGTTGTTAGGGCTTATCCTTAAAGCCCTAAACACATGTATTTAATAGTCATGAATTCTTCAAGACCATATTTTGAACCTTCACGTCCAACGCCTGATTGCTTCACACCACCAAATGGTACAACTTCATTTGAAATTGCTGTGGCATTCATACCGACCATTCCATATTCAAGCTGTTCCGACACTCGCCATAAACGTGAAATATTTTCGCTATACACATACGCTGCCAAACCGAAAATCGTGTCATTTGCTTGAGCAATCACATCTGCTTCATCTGTAAAACGAATAAGCGGCGCAACTGGACCAAAAATTTCTTCTTGGACAATTTCCATTGTACGGTCAACGTTCGTTAGAACTGATGGTTCATAAAAGGTTTGTCCTAAAGCATGCTGTTTACCACCACAGGCAATCTTAGCGCCTTTGCTCACTGCATCATCAATTAACTGCTGTGCTTTCAAAACTGCTTTTTCGTTAATTAATGGGCCAATTTGTACGCCATCTTCAAGTCCATTACCGACTTTAAATTTTTGTACTTCTTGTACAAACTTCTCGGCAAAAGCTTGATAAATATTGTCATGTACATAAATGCGGTTAGCACAAACACAAGTCTGACCTGCATTACGGAACTTGGCAAAAATCGCGCCTTGTACAGCTTTATCTAAATCGGCATCATCAAACACAATCAGAGGAGCATTTCCACCCAACTCAAGCGCCAATTTTTTAATGGTGCTTGAACACTGCTGCATTAGTAAACGGCCCACTGGCGTTGAACCAGTGAAAGTCAACTTCTTCACTTTTTCATGTGAAGTAAATACCGAGCCAATTTCTTGAGATTTACCAGTAACAACATTAATCACACCAGCTGGTATACCCGCCTTTTCTGCAAGCTTTACAATCGCTAATGCACAGTAAGGTGTTTCATTGGCTGGCTTAATCACGACCGTACAACCTGCTGCTAAAGCTGGCGCTGCTTTACGGGTAATCATGGCAATTGGGAAATTCCACGGCGTAATCGCAGCCACAACACCCACAGGTTCTTTACTGATAATAAAACGCTGCTGGTTATTTACGGTTGGAATCACATCACCATAAATACGCTTGCCTTCTTCTGCAAACCATTGAATAAATGATGCAGCATAGCGAACCTCACCTTTTGCTTCTGCTAAAGGCTTACCTTGCTCAATGGTCATGATTAAAGCAAGTTCATCGGTATGATCGAGAACCAGTTTATGCCAAACCAACAAGATATCAGCACGATTTTGAGCAGTTAAAGCTTTCCAACTTTGTAAAGCCATATAGGCAGCTTCAACTGCTTGCGTTGCCTCTGCCGCTCCCATATTCGGAATTGTGCCAATTTCTTCGCCTGTAGCTGGGTTACTCACCGGAACAGTCGCATTCGACTGTGCAGCTAACCATTGCCCATTAATATAGGCTTGTTGCTGAAATAGTTCAGTACTTTGTAAACTCGACATATCATCTTCCTAACTGAAGAATCAGGTGTAAGTGATCTTTACACCTGAATAAATCCATTTTTTTATTTATGATGCTGCGCCACTAAATGTTGGAAGTAGGCAATACCATGCTCACTAATTCCTGAGCGTTGCTTGTCAGTCATAATACGACCTTGGCCACGATAACCACGTGATTTCAAACCACGTTGCACACTTTCAACCAAGTTCAAATCTTCAGGACGGAATACATTGCGATACCATTCAATCAAATCTTTTTGATCTTGAGTAAGCTCTTCATTTGTAAAGTAAATATCGTAATGCTGCAACGTTGTTTCTGCATCAACTGGAAACTCATAGATCACAGTCATGAAGTTGCTACCCGGTGGTACGTTGAACATGGTACAAGGCCAAGTCCAGAACCCATGAAACTCAGGATCTGTTACTGATGGATCAAGCTTAAATGACTTCTCAGATGAACGCGCAAAACCGTACTGTAATGTCCAGTTTTGATGTGTAGTATGCCAATATTTGTCGACTTGTACTGAGTCAGCAAAGCCCGGATGTGCAGGCCCACAGTGATAACATTCCAAGTAGTTATCGACAATAACTTTCCAGTTTGCTGGCGTTTCTGTTACAAAACGAGCCGCCAATTTCAAATCTTTAATTACACTACATGCTTGATTTAAACGCTCAGCAAAGCCCGGAAGCTGGTCTTCTACACAAGTCGCATTTTCATCCATATTAATGAAAACAAAACCAGCATATTCCTCGACTTTTAAAGGAACCATACTTGAGTTTTCTTTATCGAAAGATTCAACATGGTCACAATTACGTGCCAATGCCAAGCTACCGTCCAGCTTGAAAGTCCATGCATGATATGGGCAAGTAATGACATTTTTTGCTTTACCACTGCCACTTAAAAGCTCATGGCCTCGGTGTGGACACACATTATAAAACGCACGTAGAACACTATCTTTACCGCGAATGATGACAATATTTTCACCAATTACTTTACGGGTAATATAGTCATTTGGCTGAGCCAACTCACTGCCATGTGCAACACAAATCCAGCTTTTAGCAAAGATTGATTCTTTTTCATGCTCATAAACTTGAGATGAAGTATAGAAAACTTTAGGGAAAGTCCATGCAACATCTGGGTTTGCACAAAAATCTTCAGGTAATTTTTCAACTGCACTCATGTTTTTACTCCATTAAATTCTTTTCGTCCAAATGACTCGATATTAAATTGATGTCTTTTCGGCACTGCTCAACATGCGACGTATTGCACTTAGCATGTTTTGATATAAATGTTGAACTTCCGGACAGTCACGCATCAGACGTAAACTGCCATGTAATAAACCTTTACCTAAATGAAACTCGTTAGGGATACCTGCTTGTTCCAATTTTTGGGTAAAGAGATAACCGTCATCACTTAAAGGGTCATATTCTGCAACTGCCACAAAACTTGTAGGCATATCTGAAAAATCAGTTGCCAATAAAGGTGCTAGACGTAAATCCTGCCACTCTTGTGAATTCGGTGCATATTCCTTTAAATAAAAATGCATATCTTCAGCCGTTAACAACGGCGCATGGGCGTGCTTTTGCACGGCTGGGGTATCAAATGCTGTCGTTAAACATGGATAAACCAATGCCAGCCCTTGAGCTTGCAAACCACTATGTTGTAGATCCACTGCAAGAGCGGCTGCTAAATTACCGCCTGCGCTATCACCTGCTAGAACGATATTTTCGCTATCGATTTGCCAAGCTGAACCATGCTGTTTAAGCCATTGATATACCGCTAAACAATCTTCAAAAGCTGCAGGAAAATGATGTTCTGGTGCTAAGCGGTAATCTACACCAATGACAATTGCATTTAAGTCCTGACATAAATAACTGGTAATAAACTCATGTGAATCGAGTCCACCGACCATCCAACCACCGCCATGTAAATACAACACACATGGCCAACCAGCTTTAGGTCGATTTGTTTTTGGTAAATACACACGAACAGGTACAGGATGCCCTGCATTTGCAACCACTCGGTCTTCTACTTCAATCTTGCCATCACGTGGCAAAGTGTAGTGTCGGCACATCGCCTCATATGCTGCACGAATTGAGTCAATATCTGCATCTGCTGGTGAATAAATGCTGCTCCAGTACACTAGGCTTTGCATTTCTTCACTTAAGACATAAGTAGTCTGTTCACGTGTCGTCATTACCGTTCCCTCTAGCTGGTTTTTCTATCCAGTTTGATTGAGCTTGCAAGCTCAAGCTGCATCCGTTTTGCATGTTCATCTTGAGACTGGTTTAAACCAATTTCCGCATCATCATAACCTTGTTGCTCAATTAAATGCGATGGGACTTTGGCATAATCCTGAATTAACCATTTCACTAAGCCATAGGTTTGAATCAGAATAATCACGATGAATGGTAAAGCCGTCACAATAGTTGCCGTTTTCATGGTGTCTAACGGTGCTTTACTAAAAATCATGGCAATTGGAACTAAAGTCAGCATGACACACCAGAACAGACGAGCGTTTGGTGATGGGTCTTGTCCTTCACTTAAACCACGTGTACATGTTGCTGAAACCGCATATCCGACCGCATCCATATGCGCTGCCAAGAACACCACCATGATGCCGAGGAAAATCCACATCATGAGTTTTCCGGCAGGTAA
Organism: Acinetobacter sp. 1566109; assembly: GCF_000582255.1. Classification (NCBI taxonomy): domain Bacteria; kingdom Pseudomonadati; phylum Pseudomonadota; class Gammaproteobacteria; order Moraxellales; family Moraxellaceae; genus Acinetobacter; species Acinetobacter sp. 1566109. The sequence goes on from NZ_JEYB01000056.1 coordinate 18,226, forward strand.
CAGACTGAGCAATTGACCAATTGCAACCTCACCACCCTGTTGACTTAAGATTTGCGGTACATTGACAGCCCCATGAATAAAGCTATAAACGCTGTAGTTTTCAAACACACCAAAGATGAACCAAAGACCGACACTGCCGCCAATTACCATGGCAAAGATCACTTCTTTAATGGTACGACCTTTAGAAACACGCGTTACAAACAGTGCCACACCCGGTGCATATGAAATCCACCATAACCAGTAGAAAACAGTCCATTCTCGAGTAAACTTGCCGTCACCCATTGGGTCGGTAAACAAACTCATATCGACAAAGTTGGTAGCCATTAACCCAAAACTCATTAATGAGTTATTCAAAATGAACTGAGTCGGACCAAAGCAAAGTACATAAATTGCAAATAACACTACACCCAAACACACCATATGGCTTAAACGCTGCATGCCCTTGTCCATACCTACATAAGAACTTAGTGCGAACAGAACTGAAACTGCCAAAATAATGATAACCTTGGTCATAAAGGTATTTGGAATACCTGTGAGCTGAGACAAAATATTGGTAAATGTCACGGCAGTGAGTACCAATGAGATCGTCAATGCGCCAAACATGCAAAGCAAGAACATTAAGTCGACTAAACGACCAACCACGCCAGTTGATTTAAAACCTGTCACAGCCTCAATTACTGAAGCTAAGCTTAATCCCTTGTTTTTTCTCACATGATAGCTGTAGCACAAAGAAATTGATGCCAAAGCATAAATTGCCCAAGCACTTAAGCCAGAGTGAAAAAACGAGTAAGCCACGCTATATTTCAATGCTTCTGCTGACTCAGGCGGTAAGCTCAAACCCGGAGTTTGATAATAGTAAGCCCAGTCCAAAAAGCCCCAGTACAGTGTGGAAGAACCAATACCTGACAAGATGAACATAAAAATCCATGACATTGTGCTGTATTGAGGTTTTCCTTCTCCAAGCTTAATTTTTCCGTATTTACTAAAGGCAAGACCAAAAGTAAAAATGATGGCTAAAAAAGCAAACAGTAATACTGGGGTTGTAAATACCGATGTCGTCCATTGCATCCACGTTGCAGCAATCTTGATTGACTCTTGCGAATAAATCGCCAAACCAGCAACTGAAATAAATACAAACAGTAAGCTGGTTACGGCAAGAACTTTATCCGTATAAATTTTTGTGTTTTGATTATCCATATCCATACATCCATTTTTGGATGGCGTTATTCCATAGCGAATACGTCCATTTTAGTTTGGGCTACACATGATGCAATTGCATCTCCTACCTCATAAGTTTTCGCCTGACCACCGATATCGGCTGTTTTTGGTCCATTAATTAAGACATTCTCAATCGCGTGCATAATATCCTGACCTGCTTGGATACAACGCTCGTCTTCTTCACCAAAGAATTCGAACATCATGGCACCCGACCAAATCGCAGCGATTGGGTTGGCAATTTGTTTACCGTAAATATCTGGTGCTGAACCATGTACAGGTTCAAACAATGATGGGAATTTTCTTTCTGGGTTTAAATTTGCTGAAGCAGCCAAACCAATGGTTCCCGTACATGCAGGACCTAAATCGGAAAGAATGTCGCCAAATAAATTCGATGCCACAACCACATCAAAACGCTCAGGTTGCAACACAAAACGAGCCGCCAAAATATCAACATGCTGTTTATCAGCTTGAATTTGTGGATATTGTTTTGCCATCGCATCAACGCGCTCATCCCAGTACGGCATGCTGACAGCAATACCATTTGATTTAGTCGCTGCAGTAATTTTTTTCGCATCACGTTGATTTGCAAATTCAAATGCATAACGCAAAATGCGATCTACACCATGACGTGTAAATACAGCCTCTTGTAAAACAAACTCTCGGTCTGTTCCTTCAAAAGCTTTGCCACCAATGGCTGAGTACTCACCTTCACTGTTTTCACGAACCACATAAAAATCGATGTCGCCCGGTTTTTTACCTACCAATGGACATTTCACACCTGGCATTAAGCGCACTGGACGTAAATTCACATATTGGTCAAAACCACGACGGAACTGGAGCAGCGAACCCCAAAGCGAGATATGGTCAGGCACTTTATCTGGCCAGCCTACAGCGCCAAAATAAATTGCATCGTAGCCCTGCAAAGTTTCAAACCAGTCATCCGGCATCATTTTGCCGTGCTCAAGGTAATAATCGCAGCTTGCCCAATCGAAAGCATCTAACTGAAGCTCAATGCCATGCTTCTCTGCTGCTGCCTTTACAACCTTAATGCCTTCTGGTAGAACTTCTAAACCAATGCCATCGCCTGCAATCGTGGCAACTTTATATCTTTTTGCCATAAGCTTCCTTCACACCTTCGACTAATATCCTTGTATGGCTTAAACATGATGTTTTAAGCAAAAATGATCAACAACGGAACTATCAATCCAATGGACACGGATCGTGAATAATCTACCTAACCTATCGGATTTAAAGGTTTTTTGCACAGTCGCCAAACTAAAAAGTTTTGTCGAATCTGCTGAGGAACTTGGGACATCGCCAGCTTTTATTAGCAAGCGAATTAATATTTTAGAAAACACGTTAAGCTGCAAACTTTTTCATCGCAGTACGCGTCACGTTAGCCTGACAGAAGATGGCAAACTCATTCTTGAGAGAGTTTCAAATATTCTTGAGGAATTTGATGAAGTTTGTGAACTGGTCAATAACCCACTCAGTACACCTACGGGTCGTATGGATATTATTAGTAGCTTTGGTTTTGGCAGAAAACATATCGCACCAATTTTGTCTAAATTAATGATGCTTTATCCAAAGCTTCAAATACATTTTGACACCATCGACAATACCAAGGACTTGATTCAACACAGTATTGATTTAGACATCAGAATTGGTAATGAAATTGCGCCAAACATGATTGCAAAGAAGTTAGCTTCTAATTTTCGAATTTTATGTGCAGCACCTAGCTATTTACTTAAACACGGCGTACCAGACAGTATTGAAGATTTGCAAACACATGACTGTTTAACGATTAGTGAACGTGATCAATCATCTGTACTATGGAAATTTAGACATGCTTCTGAAGATGTTTCAGTGCATATCAAACCACGTTTTGTTTCTAATAACGGCGAGATTATTCATCAGCTTGCCATAGAAGGTCACGGTATTATTTTCCGTTCGATTTGGGATGTTGCAGATGAATTGATTACCGGCCAACTTCAGCATATTTTGCCTGAATATTGGCAAGACGCAGATGTTTGGGCGGTTTATCCATCACGTCTAAAAAGCTCTTCCAAACTGCAAACCTGTATTTTGTTTATTCAAAATGAATTACTTAATCGTTTACAGCATGTACAAAACCTAAACCGTGGACAACTCATTTCACCAGCCGTCAAACGTGAACCACCACCTGAAAAAGTCTTTCTATAAAAAAGCCCTAAGTGAGCCTATTCACTTAGGGTAATCGTTTACTTTTAACTTTTAGAAATAATATCCAATTGAAAGATAAAACAGTTTATCCCAGTCATTACTACTACCTTGTGCAAGGCCATTTGCCCCACCACCTACCATTGGGTCATTTTTACTCATAATATATTCACCCTGAATACCAATAGCTTTGTAATTAAAATAAACGCCTGCAATTAAACGCTCAGAGTCTTTATAGCCATCCTCATCTTTGAAAAAGCGACTATGAGAAATATAAGGCTTAATATTGGTAAGTTGATGAAATGGCTGAGCGAAGGTGTAATTAATTTCATTAACCAAATACTTACCCTTATTCGCTACTTGATATGGATAGTCGAAAGCACCAATAGTTGAACTATTTGGAAATAAATCATCTCCATTCGTGACATCTTGCTTACCTGCTAAGAACATCCATTGCCAAGCTTGGTATTGGGTTTGAGCAAACACATTCCATGACTTACGATGTCCATCTATGTTTGTTCTTTTATTTTCTAAATCAGAATACCAAAACGAACCACCCAATTCTGTTGAAAAATTTTGAGCTTTATCAATTTCAAATTTTCTAGATGCGCGGCCAATCCACATATTTTTTTCTTCAATATTAGTGCCATTGGACAAGTCATCAGCTTCAACAAAATTACCACTATATCGGCTTGAGTCCTTTGAAGTACCCTTATAATTTCCACCATCAGATGGATAAAAACCTAAGGTCAAATTATATTTATCATCTGCAAATTTATATTTAATTCCTAAATTATCAATATCTTCTAAACCAACCGTATTTAAAAGTGTCTCGTAATAACTGCTGCCCCAAAATTCTCCAAAGCCAAAATCAACAGGTTGTAAACCTACTGTAACTCTTTGTTGGTCAGATAGTTTATAACCTGCCCATACTTTTTTGAGAAAAATTGCGTCACACAGGCGATTATATTGGTAACAACGAGCATCTAAGCCCGCAATCCAATCTGGATTTTCGTAACCCAACACTAATTTAATATCTGTGAGTCGCCAGTCATCATTTTGAGAGCCTTCATTGGCCCCAACCACATAGTCCTTATGTAAATAACGGGAACGTACCGCACCAGACACTTTAAATTGACCCGAATCTAAAGTTGGATCACCCCAACTCAAATCAGCCGCAGAGACTTGTGCTCCAGCAGTTAAGCTTAGAATTCCTAAAAATAATAATGACCTTTTCATGTCTTCAACATCCTTGTTAAGTGTTATAAGAACATGAAGAAATTGGGTTAGACAAACAATGCCAGAACTATAAAGTCGGTCTTTACAAACTGTGTTTAATCAAAAAATAAGCATAAAAAAAGACCACGCAGGAGCGTGGTCTGTAAAATGGTGGCTATGACGAGACTTGAACTTGTGACCCCCGCATTATGAGTGCGGTGCTCTAACCAACT